>PMFY01000132.1 GCA_003157945.1 Acidimicrobiaceae bacterium
CGCTCGGCCACCGCCTCGACGAAGGCGGCGTCGACCTCGGGGGCGTGGGCCCGGCAGAACCCGGCGGCGTCGGCCGGCACGTCGCCGACCTCCACCCAGCCGTCGGTGGCCAGCAACTCGACCCGGAGCCACATGGCGAACCGGGCCTCGTCGGAGAAGAGCGCGGCCATCTCCTTCGGGGCGTAACGGGGGATCATCGTACGGCACCTGCCTTCCGGTCGGTACGGGATGCCGACTCGCCGGCGGCCTCCCGGGCGATGTCGGTGCGGTACTGCATGCCGGGCCAGCCGATGGTGCCCACCCCGGCGTACGCCCGGGCCCGGGCCTCCGCCAGGGTGTCGCCGAGGGCCGTCACCCCGAGCACGCGGCCGCCGGCCGTCACGACGTCACCGGTGCCGGGGTCGACCGCGGTGCCCGCGTGGAACACGGTGACACCGGGCTGGACCCCGGCGGCGTCGAGACCGGTGACCGGGTCACCGGTCCGGGGGGACTCGGGATACCCCTCGGAGGCGAGAACCACGCAGACCGCCGGGTCGGGGGCGAAGCGCGGTGTGGTCACCAGTGCCCCGGCGGCCACCTCGGCCAGCAGCGCCGCGAGGTCGCCCTGGAGACGGGGGACGACGACCTGGGTCTCGGGGTCGCCGAACCGGACGTTGAACTCGAGGACCTTCGGGCCCGACGGCGTGAGCATCAGCCCGGCGTAGAGGACGCCGCGGTAGTCGATGCCGCGGGCGCGCAGGGCCCCGACCAGCGGGGCGACGGCCTCGGCCACCAGCTCGTCGACGAGGGCGTCGTCGACCGACGGGACCGGCGAGTACGCGCCCATCCCCCCGGTGTTCGGTCCGGCGCCGTCGTCGTCCCGACGCTTGAAGTCCTGGGCCGGGGCCAGGGGGGCCAGCCGCTGGCCGTCGCACAGCACCAGGAGGGAACACTCGGGGCCGGTGAGCCCTTCTTCGATGACGACCCGCTGGCCGGCCTCGCCGAAGCTGTCGCCCGACAGCTTGGCCGCCACATCGGCCTCGGCCTCGGCCAGCGAGTCGGTGACCAGCACGCCCTTGCCGGCGGCCAGTCCGTCCGTCTTGACCACCCACGGCCCGTCGAGGGAGCGCAGGAACTCGACGGCCGGTGCCACCTCGGTGAAGGCACCGAACCGGGCCGTGGGGACGCCGGCCTCGGCCAGCAGCTCCTTCATGAACGCCTTCGACCCCTCGATCCGGGCCCCGTCCGCGCCGGGTCCGAAGACCAGCTTGCCCTGGGCCCGCAGCCGGTCGGCCAGGCCGTCGACCAGCGGCACCTCGGGACCGATGACGAAGAGGTCGGCGTCCAGCTCCTCGGCGGGGGTCGGGGTGCTGGTCAGCGAGTGCCCCTCCGGTGAGCGTCCGGCGATCCCGGGGTTGCCCGGGGTGACCACCACGTCCGCCGTGCGGGCCAGCACCACGGCCAGCGCGTGCTCACGCCCGCCCGAGCCCACCACACAGACGGTGCGTACCGGCCCCGGTGGGGCGCCCGGTGGTGCGGGGGACGCCCCGCTCATGCGGCGAAGCGGACGAACTGCTCGCGGCCCGGGCCGACACCGACGAGCCGGACCGGCACGCCGATCTGCTCGGACAGGAAGTGCACGTAGTCACGCGCCGCCTGCGGCAGGTCACCGATCTCGGTGGCCGCCGAGATGTCGGTCTCCCAACCGGGCAGTTCCTCGTAGACGGGGGTGACCTGGTGGAACACCGACTGGTGGTACGGCGGGTGGGTGAAGCGCTCACCGTTCGCCTCGTAGGCCACGCAGACCTTCACCGTGTCGAAGCTGTCGAGCACGTCGAGCTTGGTGAGCGCCACCTCGGAGAGCGAGTTGAGACGCACGGCCTGGCGCATCATGACGGCGTCGAACCAGCCCGGTCGGCGGCGGCGGCCGGTGTTGACCCCGTACTCGTGGCCCCGGTCGACCAGGGTGTCGCCGATCTCGTCCGTCAGCTCGGTCGGGAACGGCCCGCTGCCGACCCGGGTCACGTAGGCCTTGGCGATGCCGATGACCTCGTCGATGTAGCGGGGGCCGATGCCGGCCCCGGTGCAGGCCCCGCCGGCCACCGGGTTGGACGAGGTCACGAACGGGTACGTGCCGTGGTCGAGGTCGAGGAAGGTGGCCTGGGCGCCCTCGAGGAGCACGTGGGCCCCCCGCTCGAGCGACTCGTGGACCAGGCCCACGGTGTCGGCCACCATCGGGGCGATCCGGGGGGCGAGCTGGTCGAGGTAGAGGGCGCAGATGTCGTCGGCCGACAGGGGCAGCCGGTTGTACACCTTGGCCAGGACCTGGTTCTTCTCCTTCAGCACCACGTCGAGCTTCTGGCGGAAGANNCCAGCTTGTTCTTGCCCAGGTAGCGCTCGGCCAGCTGATCGAGCTCGTGGTGGTACGGCATGATCAGGTGCGCGTTGCCGCTCACCAGCAGCTTCGACGTGTCGATCCCCTTGGACTCGAGCACGTCGACCTCGGCGAGGAGCACGGTCGGGTCCACCACCACGCCGTTGCCGATGACCGGCGTGATGTGGGGGTACAGGATCCCACTGGGGACGAGCTGGAGGGCGAAGGTCTCGCCGTCGACCACGATCGTGTGCCCGGCGTTGTGGCCGCCCTGGTAGCGGACGACCACCTCCATCTCCTTGGCCAGGAGGTCGGTGAGCTTGCCCTTGCCCTCATCACCCCACTGGGTCCCGACGACGACGGTTGCCGGCACGCGTCTCTCCTCCGTTGCGGATGCGGATTACGCACCAGTGTACCCCGGGGGGCCGGGGGCCTCCGTGGGTGCCGGACCGGGGCCCCGCGGTGCCGTCGCTACAGGTGGACACCGGATGTGCCGATTTCTCCCATGAGGCCCTGCCCGGCCGACCGACTCCCACGAGGAGGCCGTTCCGGGACGGGGCACGACCACGACGAGAGCGGAACGGACGCATGGACCACCGACGACGAGGAGGCCGGGGCACACGAGGGGCGACCGTGCTGGTCGCCGGGCTGCTGGCCGCCGCCGGCCTGGCCGCGTGCGGCGGCGGCGGTTCCACGGCGACCCCCACGACCGGGTCCGCCGCCTGGGCGGTGGCCCGGACGGAGCCGGCCTCGGTCGGGCGGGCCAACGCGGGCTTCTACGGTGTCTCCTGCCCGACCGTCGGATTCTGTGCGGCGGTCGACGGCTCGGGCAACGCCGACCTCTGGAACGGGACCCGCTGGACCTCGCCGGCCCCGGCCACCCCGGGCGGTGGCACCCTCAACTCGGTGTCCTGCGCCTCACCGACGTTCTGCGTCGCCCTCAACGGCCAGTTGGCCGTGGTGTTCAACGGCACGACGTGGACGACGACGGCCGCCGTCGGGCCCGCCCCCACCGGCCCCACGGGGGGCCAGTACCAGGTGTCGTGCACGTCGCCCACCTTCTGTGCCTCGGTGAACACCGCCGGGGTGGCGACCATGTTCGACGGCACCACCTGGGGCCACGACGCCGTGGTCGACGACGGCACCGCGGACAAGCCGGTCCAGAACATCTCGTGCGCGTCGCCCACCTTCTGCGTGGTGGTGTCGGCCACCGGCAACATCGCCACCTACGACGGCACGACCTGGACGCGACAGGCCTCGCCCGGCCAGTCGCTGCTCCACTCGGTGTCGTGCCCCACGCCGAAGTTCTGCATGGCGGTCGACCTGACCGGGCACGCCATCGTGTGGAACGGGTCGACGTGGTCCCCCGCCCAGGCGATGCCGGACTCGGCCACGCTCACCTTCTCCGTGTCGTGCGCCACCTCCAGCCGGTGCCTGGTCGCCCGGTCGGACGGCTCGGTCTCGGTGTGGCAGTCGGGCACCTGGTCGGCGCCCCAGCCCGTGCTGTCCGACGGCACCGTGGCCGCGGCCGACATCAGCTGTGCCACGGTCACGTTCTGCGCCGTGGTGGACACGGCGGGATCGGCCGCCACCACCCGGGCCTGACCAAAAGGCCTCCCGGGCACACCACCCGGGGGTGGCACGGACCGGCGACGGCACGCACTCACACCAGGACGATGTCCCCGTCCTTCACGTCCACGACGACCGTCGACCCTTCGGGGTAGCGGCCCTCGAGCAGGGCGAGGGCCAGCGGGTCCTCGACCTGGCGCTGGATCACCCGGCGCAGCGGGCGAGCCCCGAAATCGGGGTCGAACCCGTTGTGGGCCAGCACCTGCTCGGCCGCCGGGGTGACCTCGAGCGACAGGCGCCGTTCGGCGAGCCGGCTGCGCAGGCCCTGGAACTGGATCGTGACGATCCGGTTGAGGTCGGCCTCGGTCAGGCTGTGGAAGCGCACGATCTCGTCGATGCGGTTGACGAACTCGGGCTTGAAGTGCTCGACCGGCTCACCGGGGATGTTCGACGTCATGATCAGGACGGTGTTCGTGAAGTCCACCGTCCGGCCCTGGCCGTCGGTCAGCCGCCCGTCCTCCAGGACCTGGAGGAGCGTGTTGAACACGTCGGGGTGCGCCTTCTCGAGCTCGTCGAGCAGCACCACGGCGTAGGGGCGGCGGCGGATCGCCTCGGTGAGCTGACCGCCCTCCTCGTAGCCGACGTACCCGGGGGGTGCCCCGACGAGCCGGGCCACCGAGTGCCGTTCCATGTACTCGCTCATGTCGATCCGGACCATGGCCCGGGAGTCGTCGAACAGGAACTCGGCCAGCGCGCGGGCGAGCTCGGTCTTGCCGACTCCCGTCGGCCCCATGAAGAGGAACGAACCGATCGGCCGGTCGGGGTTCGACAGTCCGGCCCGGCTGCGGCGGATGGCGTTGGACACGGCCGACACGGCCTCGTCCTGGCCGACCACCCGGGCGTGCAGGGCGTCCTCCATGCGCACGAGCTTCTCCACCTCGCCCTCGAGCAGCCGGCTGACCGGCACGCCCGTCGAGCGGCTGACGACCTCGGCCACGTCCTCGGCGTCGACCTCCTCCTTCAGGAAGCGCTGGTCGCGCTGGAGGTCGTCGAGGGCGGTGGTGGCCTCCTCCACCTGGCGCTCGAGGTCGGGCACGACGCCGTAGGTGATCTCCGAGGCGGCGGCCAGATCGCCGTCCCGCCCCAGGCGCTCGGCGTCCGAGCGTGCCTGCTCGAGCTGGGTCTTGAGCGACTGGATGGTGCCGATGGCCTCCTTCTCGGCCTGCCAGTGGGCGGTCATGGCCGAGGACTCCTCGGTCAGGTTGGCCATCTCCTCGTCCAGCCTGGCCAGCCGGTCGGCGGACGCGGGGTCCGTCTCCTTGGCCAGGGCCATGCGCTCGATCTCGAGCTGGCGCATCCGGCGAGTCACGACATCGAGCTCGGTGGGCATGGAGTCGATCTCGATGCGCAACCGGCTGGCCGCCTCGTCCATGAGGTCGATGGCCTTGTCGGNNCGCTCCTTCAGGCCGCGCAGGATGGCGATGGTGTCGGGCACCGAGGGCGGCGGGACGAACACCTGCTGGAAGCGCCGCTCGAGTGCCGCGTCCTTCTCGATGTACTGGCGGTACTCGTCGAGGGTGGTGGCCCCGATGAGGCGGAGCTCGCCCCGGGCCAGCATCGGCTTGATCATGTTGCCGGCGTCCATGGCCCCTTCGGCCGCGCCCGCGCCCACGATGGTGTGGAGCTCGTCGATGAAGGTGATGACCTCGCCCTCGGCGTCGACGATCTCCTTCAGGACGGCCTTCAGGCGTTCCTCGAACTCGCCGCGGTACTTGGCCCCGGCGATCATCGACCCCATGTCGAGGCTGATGACCCGCTTGCCCTGGAGGCCCTCGGGGACGTCGCCCTCGACGATGCGCTGGGCCAGGCCCTCGACGATGGCCGTCTNNTGGTGCGCCGGGACAGCACCTGGATGACCCGTCGGACCTCCTCGTCCCGGCCGATGACCGGGTCCATCTTCCCCTGTCGGGCCAGGGCGGTGAGGTCCCGGCCGTACTTCTCGAGGGCCTGGAAGGTCTCCTCGGGGTTCTGCGACGTGACCCGGTGGCTGCCGCGCACGTCGCGCAGCGCCGTCAGCAGGGCGTCGCGTTCGACGCCCAGGCGGTCGGCCAGGGCCAGCAGGACGTGCTCGACCGACAGGTACTCGTCGCCCATGTCGATGCGCTGGCGGTCGGCGGCCTCGAGGGCCTCGCGCAGGGCGCGGTCGATGGTCGGCTCGGCGCCGCCGAACGCCTGGGGCAGGCGGCCCAGCTGGTCGCCGATGCGGGCCCGCACCACCGCCGGCTCCACGCCGACACGGGACAGGATGGGCCCGGCGATGCCGTCGCTCTGGTCGAGGACGGCGGCCAGCAGGTGGTCGGGGGTCACCTCGGCATTCGAGGCGTCACGGGCGCGCTCGACGGCGGCGGCCAGGGCCTCCTGGGTCTTCAGGGTCCAGCGTTCCGGGTTCAGGCTCATCGGGAACCTCCGTTTCCGTGTGGGGGGCGTCGGGTCGTCCGGGTCGGGACGGGCAGCTGCGACAGCGGCACCAGGTCCCGGCGGTACTGGCGGTGGGTGACGGCCACCGCCTCGCGGGCGGCGGCCCGGGTGGCCTCGAGCTCGCGCTCGAGGCGGTCGACCTCGTCCTGGAGCTCGAGCACCCGACGCACCCCCTCCAGGTTGAGACCCTCGTTGGTGAGGTCCTGGATCTTGCGCAGCCGCTCGAGGTCGGACTCGGAGAAGCGGCGGCTACCGCCCTGGGTCCGGCTCGGGTCGAGCAGGCCCCGCCGCTCGTAGACGCGCAGCGTCTGCGGGTGGACGCCGGCGAGCTCGGCGGCCACCGAGATCACGTAGACGGCGCGGTCGCGACGGTCCTCGCTCATCTCACACCCCCAGACCCGAGCGCGACGGCGGCTCGATGACCTTGGCCAGCTCCTCGACTGCCGCACGCTGCTCGTCGGTGA
>PMFY01000454.1 GCA_003157945.1 Acidimicrobiaceae bacterium
GGCTCGGGCATGACCACGCTCGAGACCGTGGTCGTCTACGAGGAGTTCGGCCGGGCCCTGGCGCCGTCGCCGCACTTCGTCAGCTCGATCCTGTCCGGGGGTGCGCTGGCCCGCTCGGGCAGCACCGAGCAGAAGCAGGCGTGGCTGCCCGCCATCGTCACGGGCGAGGCCGTCCTGACGCCGGCCTGGCTCGAGCCGGAGAACTCGTCACGCCCGACCGGGGTGCAGCTCCGGGCGGTGCCCGACGGCGACGGCTGGACCCTCACCGGGGTGAAGCGCCACGTGGCCTTCGCCTCGTCGGCCAGCCGCCTGGTGGTGCTGGCCCGCACGGGCGACGCACCCGACGCCGTCGACCTCTTCCTGGTGGACCCCGCCGACCCCGGCGTCACGCTGACCCAGCAGATGACCATCGCCTCCGACGCCCAGTACAAGGTGGAGCTGGACGGGGTGCGGGTGACCGAGGCCGACCGGATCGGGGCTCCGGGCACCGGCTGGACGACGTGGGACGCGGTGATGCACGAGGGGATCATCCTGGCCGCCGCCCAGGCGGTCGGCGGCGCCCAGTACGCCCTAGAGATCACCACGCAGTACGCCAAGGACCGGCACCAGTTCGACAAGCCGCTGGGCGCCTTCCAGGCCCTGGCCCACTACCTGGCCGACGCCGTCACCGCCGTCGACGGTGCCGAGGTGCTCGTCCACGAGGCGGCCTGGGCGCGGGCCGAGGGCCGGCCGGTGGACAAGCTGGCCCCGATGGCCAAGCTCTACGCCTGCAACACCTTCCGCGACGTGACCGCCACCGCCCAGCAGATCTTCGGGGGCATCGGCTTCACCGTCGAGTTCGACATCCAGCTGTACTTCCGCCGGGCCAAGGAGCTCCAGCTGTCGTGGTGGGACACGCGGGCGCTCGAGGAGCTGATCGCCGCGCAGGTGCTGGACGACTGACCCCCGTCCGGCCCGACGGGCCGGACGGGCCATCCTCCTCGCCCCCCACGTACCCGCCGGCGCCGGGACCAAGGTCACAATTCGGCGCTGATTGGGTACCTTCCCCCACCCCTGGGCTACGGTCGTGCGTGCGCCCCGGGGAGGGCGGTTCCGGACAGATTTGGGGGATTCACATGGCTGCAGACTCGGCGACAGCGGCACCCGTGGGCAGCGGCGGCAAGGAGCGGGGCGGAGTGGCGAAATTCCTCTTCGTCCACGAGATCGACGAGTACCCGGGCAACGGCAAGCGCACGGCCTACCTCGCGCTCGCGGTGCTCGCCACCATCGTCCTGTACTACACGTACTTCACGCAGACCGGGGTCACTCCCCAGATCCTGGTCTCGTACCACATGTCGTTCTCGTTCTACGTGTGGATCGTCGTCATCTCCAACCTGCTCGGCGCCTTCGCGTCGCTGCCGGCGTCCAAGACCGACAAACTCGGCCGGTCCAACGTCGTCATCTACGGCCTGCTGGTCATCGGTCTCCTGGTGACGTTCGGCGTGCCGGCGTGCAAGACGGAGTGGCAGTTCCTCTTCGTCATCTGCCTGCTCGGCGTGGTCGAGGGCGCCATCCTGGTGGCCACCCCCGCCCTGGTCCGCGACTACAGCCCGCAGCTCGGCCGGGCCTCGGCCATGGGCTTCTGGACCGTCGGGCCGGTGGCCGGCAGCCTGATCACCTCGATCGTCGCCGCCCACACGCTCGACCACTTCCTCTCCACCGGCGGCATCGACGGCTGGAAGAGCCAGTTCGTCATCTCCGGGGTCACCTCGCTGGTGGTGTTCGTGCTCGCCCTCTTCTTCCTCAAGGACCTGTCGTCCCGGTTGCGTGACCAGCTCATGGTGTCCGAGCGCGACCAGGCCCTGGTCGAGGCCCGCGCCCGCGGCCTGTCCGAGAAGGACGTCCTGGCCGCCACCGCCCACCCGTGGCGGCAGATCCTGAAGCCGGACCTGGTCGGCTCGGCCATCGGGATCTCGCTCTTCCTGCTCCTCTACTACGCGGCCTCGGCCTTCTTCACCATCTACTGGGCGACCGTGTTCAAGGACCCCTCGGGGGTCAACCTCTCGACGGCGCAGGCCAACAGCCTCAACGCCTGGTTCTGGTGGGCCGACATCGTGGCCCTCATCGCCTTCGGGATCCTCTCGGACCTCCTGAAGGTCCGCAAGCCGCTGATGCTGGCCGGTGCCGTCGGCTCGATCGTGATGCTGGTGCTGTTCATCCACGCCGCCGACAACCCCCACTCCGGACTCGACACCCTGATCACGCTCGAAGTGGCCCTGGCCGCCTGCATCTCCCTCGCCTACGCCCCCTGGATGGCGGGCTACACCGAGATGGTGGAGGCCCGGAACCCCGCCCTGGTCGGCACCGGACTCGCCCTCTGGGGCTGGATCCTGCGCCTGACCGTCGGCCTGTCGTTCATCTTCCTGCCCCTGGTGGTGAACTCGGTCAACCCGGTCGTCGACAACCTGCAGTACGCCCAGCCGGCCCCGAACGGCCACGCGCCGTTCAACGTGCAGCAGTTCCAGGTCGAGCATCCGCAGCTGGTCGCCTTCGCCACGGCCAACGCCAGCTGGCTGCGGCCGCTGTCGGACCCGAAGAACGCCGCCGTGGTGGCCGCCGCCCACGCCAACCCGCTCTCGGGAGCCGCCGCGCTCACCAAGGCCGTCGGGCCCGTCGTCTTCGCCCACGTCCTGGCCAACATCAAGGAAGTGAACGGCCCGGTGTGGACCTACCGGACCCAGCTGGCCTACCTGTCCCAGCACCAGGACCAGCTGACCAGCCTGCTGAACGGGGTGTCCAAGTCGCCCAAGCAGTGGCAGAACTGGTTCTGGGTGTGCCTGGGCGGCATGGTCGTGTTCATCCCCACCATCTGGCTCAACCGTGGGCGCTGGAACCCGTCGAAGGCCCGGGAGGACGAGCGGAAGCACGAGGCCGACGTCGAGGCCGAGCTCAAGCAGCTGGTCGGGGCCAACGCCTGACCGTAGGGAGCGTCCCGCGGTGCCCACGGCGGGCACCGCGGGACACCCACCCTCTACGGTGTCCCCCATGGAGTCCGGTTCCGTCCCCGACGCGGGATTCGCCGTCATCGACCTCGAGACGACGGGGTTCTCTCCCCTCCAGGAACGGATCGTCGAGGTGGCGGTGGTCCTGCTCGACGCCGACGGTGTCGAGCAGGGTGACTTCTGCACCCTGGTCGATCCCCAGTGCGACCCGGGCCCCACCCACATCCACGGCATCACCTCCGCCATGCTCGGAGGTGCCCCGACCTTCGCCCAGGTGCATCCCTACCTGGCCGGGCTCCTGTCGGCTCGAGTGGTCGTCGGGCACAACGTCGACCGGTTCGACCTCGCGTTCCTGCTGGCGGAGTGCGACCGGCTGGGGGAGGACCGGACGCCCGTGGCCGTGGTCAGCCTCGACACCCTGCAGTTGGCCCAGGCCTACCTCGACCTACCCGGCAAAGCCCGCCTCATCGACTGCTGCGAGCGCTACCGACTGACCTGGGCGGACCACCACAACGCGCTGGGGGACGCCCGGGTGACGGCCGACCTCCTCGGGGCCATGCGCGCCGAGCTCGGTGACGACCTGCTGGGAC
>PMFY01000382.1 GCA_003157945.1 Acidimicrobiaceae bacterium
GCTACTGGTTGGTGGCGTCTGACGGCGGGGTGTTCGCCTTCGGCGACGCCGGCTTCTTCGGCTCGGTGCCGGCGCAGGGGATCCGGGCGTCCGCGCCCCTGATCTCGATCGAACCGACCCCGACGGGCGACGGGTACTGGATCATCGGCTCGGACGGCTCCGTCTTCTCCTACGGCGACGCGCAGTTTCCGGGGTCACTGGTCCACGAGCACCTGGCGGCGCCCGTCACCGGGGCGTCCTGGTGACGTCCCTGCCTGCTCCGAACTGACGCGGGCCCGGTCACTCCGGCAGGGGCACCCCGGCCCGGGGCCCCGGCGCGGTCAGCGTTCCCGACGGGACCGGACGACGCGCTCGAGGGGTCGGGAGGCGAGCAGCAGGAGGAGGGCCCAGAGCCCGATCCCCGGCAGGGCGATGACCACCACGAGGATGACGGCCATGGTCACCGTCAGGATCACCGCCGCGATCATGTCCGCCTCACCGCGGTGCTCCTCCGCGGTGAGCTCGGGGCGGCGCACGATCGATAGCTGCTGCAGCAGCACACCCACGGAGGTGATGAGCATCGTGCCGACGTAGAGCGCGTGCACCCCCACGCCGCCCTTGGTGGCCGCACTCAGGAGCTCGGTGGGGAAGGGCAGGAAGACGATGCTCAGGATCCAGACGAACATGCCGGTGATCAGTAGCCGGTCGTACCCGGTGACCCGCTCGAGCGCCTGGTGCTGGCCCCACCAGAAACTCCCGATGACGGCGAAGCTGAGCCCGAAGGCCAGGAACTGTGCGCCGTGGTGATGGACGAACGGGCCCAGTTCCCCGGGTCCGATGGCGCTGGCCGAATCGACCAGGGGAAGGATCAGGAGGGTGATGGCGATGGCCACCACCGCGTCACTGAAGTTCTCCAGACGCCGGAACCCGTGCTCTGTTCCCATGGGCAACTCTTGCAGATCGCCAGCCGGCCGCGGGCGGCCGGCTGGGCACCGGTGATCGCCGACCGTGCCATCCGCCCGGACGGGTCCGTCGTCGCCGGCGCCCGGGTGCGGTCACCATCTGCCGGCGGGGCCTCGGCACCTCCGGATGTCGGGCGACGGGACGCCGGAGGTGGCCCGGTCGGGTGCCGGCCTCGGGACCAACGCCCCTACCGGACCACCGAACGACGGGCCAAGATCGGACCCGAAGCCACCTGATCGATGCGCCGCACCCGGCGACGACGTACGAGCGGAAGAGGTACAGCCAGGATGTCAGCGGAACCAGCAGACGGAGCAGGTCGTGCCCCCGGCACCCCGACGATCGTCGTCGGCATCGACGGCTCACCGGGAGCGGACAAGGCGCTGGCGTGGGCGGCAGCCGAGGCCGCCCGGTCGGGTGCCGGCCTCGAGATCCACACGGCCTACGAACCGAGCTACGAGTTCATCACGCACGACGAGGTCGAACGGACCCTGGGTCGCCAGGTGGAGGCGGCGAGGGCTCGCGTCGGAGAGGAGTTCCCCGGGGTGGTCGTCACCACCCGGACCCACGAGGAGTCGCCCGCCCGAGTGCTCATCGAGGCGAGCGACGGCGCCGACCTGCTGGTAGTCGGCTCCCGCGGGCTCGGGGGTTTCACGGGTCTGCTGTTGGGCTCCGTGAGCCATCAGTGCTCGTTGCACGCGCACTGCCCGGTCGTGATCGTCCGCTGAGCCGGGTGTCGGGTGTGGCCCGTGCGGTCGGTGCCTCGTGGCCTTGTCCGCCCCGGGGTCGGCATGCGTCCTGACCTGGCCCCGCGGGGGCGTACCGATGACCGGAAATGGGCGGTGAAGCCGACGGGAGGTCAGGACATCGATGCGCGGTACCGGACCCGCAAGGGCCGCGTCGACCGGGTCGACCGGGTCGACGTTCCGAAACTGGGCTTCGCCACGGTGGACGGGGCGGGGGGGCCGGATGGCGAATCGATCGCCGACGCCGTATCGGCGCCCACCGGCGCGGTCCTGGTCGTCGGTGAAGTCCTGGACGTGCTCACCGCGACGTGAGCGCCCTCCGCCGACTTACCGCGGGTGGTTCTGGAAGAACGTCCACATGAGCTGGTCGGCGGAGATGGAGAACGTCGTCTTCCCCACGGTCGACGCGATCTCCGGCATGGCCTGGCTACCGGCCCAGATGTGGCCGGCACCGTTTTCGCGGTAGAGCACGACCGCGGCATCGTGCGGACAGTGGTAGGCGATCATCGTCACGTCGGTCGTCGCCCGGGTGATCTCCGGTGTCTTCGCACAGCCGTTCCGGGCGGCCCACCGGGCGGCCTCGACCGGGACGGGCAGGTCGTTCTGCTCGATGCCCTGGTTGGATTTCGCGGTCAGGTCGGACCCGATGGTCCCCTTCCCGTCGGTGGCCGGCAGGTTCTTGGCCGCCGGTCCGATCCCACCCTTGTACGGCACGAACGGATCCGCCGTGCCGTGGAAGGCGATCACCGGGACGCGCTGGGACGGATGGCATCCGGCGTCGGCCTCGATACCGGCGACCGTGGCCACCGCAGCGATCGTCCGGGCGTCGCTGCAGGCGAGCGCGGACGCCATGAACGCGCCGTTCGAGTACCCGGCCACGAAGATCCGGTGCCGGTCGACACACAGCGTGTTGGTGACGTGGCCGATCAGGGCGATGAGGAACCGCTGGTCCGCACTGTGCGGACTGGTGGTCCAGTGCTGCACCGCTTCGTCCACCTGGGGTGTCACGGTCAGGAACCCGTGGGTGGCACCGTAGTCACCGAGCTTCGAGACCACGGCCTGGATGTCCGCCGTCTCGCTGTAGCCGTGGAGGTCGACGACGAGCGGCAACGGCTGCCGGGGATGCTGGTCGGTGGTGCCTTCGACGAGATAGCTCCCGGTGTCCCCGGCGGCCGAGTAGTCGACCGTGGTCCCGCTGGGCGGCGCGACGGTGCCCGATCCGCAGCCCGCCGACGGCTGTTGCGGCACGGCGGCGCCGGCCGGGGGCGCACCGGTCACCAGGAGTGGCCAGGCCACTGCCGACACCATCAGTGAGAGCGTGAGCAGTCCCCGTCTGACGTGCATGGCGGCACTATAGGTCCCGGGCCCTGCGGGCGACGTGGTCGTTGCCGCGGGGCACCGTCCGCCGGGCCGGCGGGACGGACCCGAGGATCACCCGTCGTCACCGACGGACTCGTGGAGTTCGGCTAGTCGCGTTCGACCCGTCGCAGTCCGCCGGTGGGCGTCCACGACTCGATGACGAGCCGGCTGGCCGTGGCATCGAGACCCGTGACGACGACCTCGGTGATGTCGGCCGTGAACAGGTCGCCGTCCGGTCCCTCGTCCCCGGGCGCCGTGACCGGCCCGATACGGACGGCACGTCCGGCGACCTTCGCCTCCCCCGGCCAGTCACCCTCCTTGCCCTCCTCGGGATGGAAGGTGGGACCGTGGAGTGCGAACCGGGGGTCGCGCGCGAGGTCCGCACCTTTGCGAGCGCCGGTCATCGACCCGAAGCGGAGGTCGCCGTCGACGAACTCGCACTCGATCCCGGAGATCCGTGGGGCGCCGTCCGCACGCAACGTCGCGATCGTCTTGTGCCGACCGGCGTCCAGCAGCTCCCGGGCCCGCGCCGCGAACTCCGGCGCCGCCTGCTCGATCATGCTCCACGACGGCACCGGGTCAGCATATTCGGGGCCGATGGCGGGGGGCAGGGCCGGATCCCACGGTCCACCTGGCGGGAGGTGGGCGGGCCTCACCCGTCCAGGAGGTGCAGCAGCCATCCGGGCCGCTCCAGTGTCGCCCCCAGCGCCTCGGCCTGTCGGCACAGGGCCCGATCCGCCGACACCAGTGTCACCGACCCGGGGGCGTCCGCCGCGACCTCGAGGAGGGTGTCGTCGCCGCTCCCGGTCGCATGGACGACGGTCACGCCGTCCGTCGTGCCCGCGGCGACGCCCGATCGCGCGGCTCCTTCGAGCACGATGACGACGGGCGCTGCGATCCTGCCGTCGTCGACCGCAGCGCGGACCCGATCGACGAAGTTCCGGGCGGCACCCGGCCGGTCCCGCCACCAGCCGGTCGGCCGGGACCCGATCACGTTCGCCGCGTCGACGAGGAGTACGGCCCCGACGTGAGCGTCCGGCCCGACGGGGCCACCCCGCCCCGTCAGCGGCCCGTCCGCTCGCGGTGCGAACAGCCCGGCCAGCAGCACGGGCGACGCATGCCCTCCTCGAGCTCCTCCTGGGTACGACGGATCCGCCGCTCCCGGGTCGTCGGCTGCTTGGCGTCCTGGACCCAGCAGACGAACTCGTTGCGGGCCAGGGGCGTGATGTCCTTCCACGCCTCGAGCGCCGTCGTATTGGCGAGGAGTGCCGTCCGCAGGTCGGCGGGAAGCCGGTGCACCACCCCACCGGGGACTCGTGGGCCGCTCATGGGGCCACGGTAGCGGGTCGCCAGCGGGTCGGTAGGGGTTCGGTGGTGGTCCACCGGTGGTCCGACCGCCCCGATACCCGCAGGCGCGCCTCCTCGGAGCCCGAACGTGGTCGAAGGACTTCGGAGCGCTTTCCCGTACAGTTGGGGGGAGCGACCGAGGAGAGATGCCGGCGATGCACGACGAAGGGGTGTCCCGATGACGGCCGAGGGCTGGTACGTCGATCCCTACGGAGTCCACGATGCCCGTTGGTTCTCCGACGGGACGCCGACGGCCCTCGTACGGGACGGACAGGTCGAGGCCCACGATCCCCCGCCCGACACGCCGTACTCCGGTGACCTGCGTGAGCTCGACGAGGACGCGGCGACGGACGGCCAGGACCTGCTGCGCTCCGGCGACGCCGAGAGCGGGCCCTTCGATCCGGATGCCATGGAGGACTCCGTCTGGAGCGAGTTCGGCGAAAGTGCCGGCGCCGACTGACCGGAGCGACGGCGCGCAGCGGTTCCCGCCAGCGAGTCAGGACGTGCAGGTGGAGGTCGTCATCGCTGATCTTGTCTGCCTGCCCGACGCCAGGCGCGGGACCTACTGCCGTCTGGCTTCTTCGACGGCCTCGGGGATGCTTCCGAGGTAGAGGCGGAATCCTTCGGCCTCCGGCTCGAATCCGAGCGAGGTGTAGAGCCGATGGGCCCCGTCATCGGAGTGCCTCTTGTGCGACAGGAGCTGGACCTTGTTGCAACCTGCCGTTCCCATGTCCAACAGGAGCCTCTGGAGCAGGGAGGTGGCAACGCCCCGGCGACGGTAGGGGTGCGCAACCACCACGGCTTCGATGATCGCCGTCGGGTGACAGTCGTAGGTGATGTTGGGGAACAGCATCGCTGACGCTGTGCCGACGGCGTGCCCGTCCAGCTCGGCGAGGTAGACGGACAATCCAGGTACCGCAAGCATGTGCGTCCATGTGGCGACTTCGA
>PMFY01000218.1 GCA_003157945.1 Acidimicrobiaceae bacterium
CGCCCACTTCAACGAGGTGTTCCTGTCCGACGTGGTCGTCCCCGTGGAGAACGTGGTGGGCACCGTCGACGGAGGGTGGGCGGTGACCCACACCACGCTGGCCAACGAGCGGAACCTGATCGGAGGCATGGGTGGCGGGGTCACCGTGGCCCAGCTGGCCCGCCTGGCGCAGGCGGCTGGACGCGCCGACGACCCGTTGATCCGCCAGGGGATCGCCGAGTTCTACACGCGTACGCAATTGCTGCGCTTCATGAACCTGCGGATCCAGACGGCACTGTCGCACGGGCGGATGCCCGGCCCGGAGGCGGCGACCACCAAGCTGTTCGTGTCCCGGCACCTGGGCCTGACCGGCGACCTGCTGATGGAGATCGAAGGCGCCGACGGCATGTTGTCCGGTGCCGATGCCCCGGATGCCGGTGCCTGGCAGCACGCGTTCCTCAACCAGTGGACGGCGAGGCTGGGCGGTGGGACCGACAACATCCAGCGGAACTCGCTCGGCGAGCGGGTGCTCGGCCTGCCTGCCGAGCCGCGCGTGGACAAGGGCATCCCGTTCAAGGACTCCGTGGTGGCACCCGGCTGAGGAGGTCGGCGACGAGGTTGCTACTGGGTGGGCGGCAGGCGCCGGGCCGGGCCCGGCTCCTGGGTCGGCATCTCCTGGACCGGGGCCAGCGGGTAGACGGGCTGGTCCTCCGAGATCTCGTCGATGTCGCCGGTCGTGCAGCCGAGGGACGCGACTCCGCTCTGCGTGTCGTGCGAGGTCGACGGGAGGGTGGGGGCCGAGGGGTCGGGCGAGACCGTGCGCAAGGTCGACGTCAGGTCGCCCACCGTCTGGCGCCGCCAGGCCGAGATTTCCGAGCAGTGGATCCCGAACCGCTGCTCGAGGAAGCGGATCTGCGAAGTGTGGTCGAACACCTCCGACGAGACGTAGCCTCCCCGGCTGAACGGCGACACGACGAGCATGGGGACCCGGAAGCCCAGCCCGATCGGCCCGGCGATGCCGTTGGCGTCGGCCGGCAGGGGGTCGACGGTCACGTATTCGCCGGCGGTTCCCGGCGGGGCCGTCGCCGGCGGCACGTGGTCGAAGAACCCGTCGTTCTCGTCGTACATCACGAAGAGCACCGTCTTCGACCACACCTCGTGGTTCGAGATCAGGGTGGAGAGCACCTGGTCGATGAACCAGGCCCCCAGGGCCGGCGGGGACGGAGGGTGCTCGTCGTACCCCAGCGGGGGGATGATCCACGACACCTTCGGCAGGGTCCCCGACCGGACGTCCTGGGCGAAGTCGTTCGGGAAGATGGGGAGGAACGCCTTCTGGTAGAGCGAGGACGAGGGATCGGAGTACTGGGAGAAGTAGGGCAGGATGGCGTCCGAGATGGCCATCACGTTGGGATTGTCCGCCTGGTAGGCGGCACCCGGTGGTGAATACGTCTTCCACGAGACCCCGGCGTCCTCGAGCAGTTCGGGCACCGTCGTCCAGTTGACGCTGAACCTCGCCTCCGGCAGCGGGTTGGTCAACAGGATCGGGCCGCCGTGGCTGCCCGTGGGGTCGATCGTGCCCGACAACGCCATCAGGCGGTTCGGGTGGGTGGGGCCGAGGACCGAGCAGTGGTAGCCGTCGCAGATCGTGAAGGCGTCCGCCAGCGCGTAGTGGTAGGGGAGATCGGCGCGCGTGTAGTAGCCCATGGTCAGGACGCCGTCGGCCGGACCTTCGAACGCGGTCGAGGTGTGGGTCTCCACGAAGGCATCCATCGCCCCCCCGTTGCGGCACAGGTGCTGGGCCTGCCAGAAGTGGTCGAGGTCGTGCGTGCACTCGCCGACGCCCGTGGACACGTCGAGACGGAAGGGGAGCTGTACCCCGGTCGGCGACCTGGTGGTGTTGGCCGGAAAGGGTTGCGCAAACGCACCGAGGTGGCCCTGGGGATGATCGTCGAAGCCGCGGACACCCCGGTAGGAGCCGAAGTAGTGGTCGAAGGAGCGGTTCTCCTGCATGAGGAAGACGACGTGCTCGACGGCTCCGAGGTCCGACCCCGCCGGTGCGGCCGAGGCCGCCCGGGCCACGGTGGACGACGATCCACAGGCGGCGGCGAGTACGCCGGCTCCGACGGCGAATGCTCCACCCAGGAACTGCCGGCGGTCGAACGGACCGGCCCCGACTCCGGCCGCAGGCAACTTCGCCATCAGGATCCCCCCATTCGAACGGTGCGCCCCCCAGCTACCGTGCTGCGTCGCACACGTCGCGACGTCGTGCACCATATCCCCGATACCGATCCCGCGGATCGGACGCACCGATGGCCCCGCCTCAGACGGGGGCCTGTGGCGTGCCGCCCGAGCCGTCACCCCGTCCGGTTCACCGGCCGGTGCACCGGACCGTCGGCACCGGTGCGGCAGGTCGTCGACGCGTCACGCCATGCGGGCGGCGATGTCGGCCGGCATGCCGGGACCCGGCCGGACACCCACCTCCGCGGGGTCGTGCACGTGACCGCACCCGGCACACGTGGTCTGCTCAGTGACCGGGCCGCCGCAGACGGTGTGGACGTAGAGGATGGGCGGACCGTCGGGGGCCGCCCACCGGTCGCCCCATTCGGTGAGGGCCACGATGGCCGGCGCCAGGTCGCGACCCTTGTCCGTGAGGAGATACTGCAGGTGCTCTGCGCCCTGGTCGGTGGTGCGGCGCTCCATGATCCCGGATTCGACGAACCCGTCGAGGCGATTCTTGAGGATGTTCGTGGCGATGCCCAGTCTGAGCCAGTCGTTGAATCGTGTGGATCCTGCGAACAGGGCGTCCCGGACGATCAGGAGACTCCAGCGTTCGCCCACCAGTTCGAGGGCCCGGGCGGCGGAACATACCTGGTTGTCGTAGGTCCTTCCGAGCATCTTCCCACTGTACCCATTTCTACTTGCATCATGCAAGTCACTCCCGTATAGTCACTTGTGTCATGCAATCGGATGCCGGGGGTCACCGGCGTCCGTCAACCACGATGAGGAGAGCGCACCATGTCCGATCAGAGTTACACCGCCACGTTCACGGTCGACCAGTCCCCCGAGGAGGCCTTCGAGGCCATCACCGACGTCCGGGGCTGGTGGTCGGGGGAGATCGAGGGGAGGACCGACGCGCTGGGTGAGGAGTTCACCTACCGCTACCGGGACGTCCATTACTCCCGGCAGACGATCACCGAACTGGTCCCGGCGAGGACCGTGGTCTGGCACGTCGAGGAGGGATTCCTCGACTTCGTGGAGGACAAGACCGAGTGGACGGGAACGGACATCCGGTTCGACATCTCCCCGACGGACGGCGGGACGGAGGTCCGGTTCACGCATGTCGGCCTGGCGCCCGACGCGCAGTGCTTCGACGGTTGCTCGAGCGCCTGGAGCTTCTACGTCAACGGGAGCCTGCGGAGTCTGATCACCACCGGGAAGGGCGAGCCGAACGACCGGGAGACGGCGGACGGGGTGGGTGCACCGGCCTGAGGGCGCACGATCTCCTGGGCACGCACCACCGGAGCCGCCGTGCGGACCGGGCCGGGTGAACTCCGCAACTGCGGAGGGAGGGGGAACCGAACCCCCGGGGGCTCGCGCCCCGCGGCGTGTTCCGGTGCGTCCCAGGGCGTCCATGGCCTGCTGCGGAATGGCCCCGGACCGGACCGTTGAGCCGCTGGACCTCGGCCGATCCGGGCACGAGCGGCGCCGGAGCAACCCACCGATCGGATCGGACGGGGCGAGTCCGCGCCCCGGATGAGTGGGGCACGGCGGTGGTCACTTCTTGCTGTCAGACTGCTCGCGCGGCCGGCCGGCACGTTCCGCGCTGCTGGTGCGAGGTCGAGAGTCGACCTACGGGTGGGTCGGTAGCGATCGAGGAGACGGAATGGCTGAGCACTTCGGCTACGACATCGACAGGCGGTACCTCCCCGTGCTGCTGCCCTTCCTGGTGCGACCGTCGAAGGACGGGGTCACACTGACCGACGACGGCTCATTCGTGGCGACCTTCGGCTTCCTGCAGGTCGTGACTCCGCTGGACAACGTCGCCGGGGCCCATCTGACCCGGGGCTACCGCTGGTGGACGGCTGTCGGAGCCCGAATGTCGCGTGCCGACGACGGTCTGACATTCGGCACGAACGCCCAGGCGGGTGTCTGCGTCCACTTCGTCCAGAAGGTGCCGTCCCGACTCCGACGGAGCGGGCATTCGGCGCTGACCGTGACCGTCGCCGACCTCCAGGGTCTCCTCGCGGCCTTGGGTGGAGACGACGACGAGGCGGATCCCCCTTCGCCCTGAGCGGGCGGTGGACTACCTCCTGCGGTGGACGTCGCCACAGCGGACGTCTGTCCCGCCACCCTGACCGGCGTCTCGTCCGTTCCCGTCCGGTCGGGGGTAGGTCGGGCGCGGACACGGTTGCCGGGCTCGTCGCCCGGCGGGGCGGCACGAGTGTCGGGTGGCGCGTTCGTGGACCCGTGGCGGTACCCGAAGTGTCAGCGGCGGGATTCGAGCAGCCGGAGCCAGACCTCGCTGATGGTCGGGTACGAGGGGACCACGTGCCACAGCAATTCGAGCGGCACCTTTCCGACGATGGCCGTGGTGGCCGAATGGAGCAGTTCGGCGACGTCATAGCCGACGAACGTGGCGCCCACCAAAACGTCGGTCTCCCGGTCGATCACGAGGCGGGCATGCCCCTCGTAGCCGTCGCGCAGCAGCGCCGCGCCCGCCACCTTGCCGATGTCGTAGTCGAGGACCTCGGGATCGAGGCCCCGTTGGCGTGCCGCTGCCTCGGTCAGACCCACCGATGCGATCTGGGGGTCGCTGAAGACGACGGCGGGCACCATGTCGTGGTCGGCGAGGTCTCGGAACCGGAGGCCGTCGAGGGGCCGTCCCTCCGCCCGAGCGCCGATGACGGCGCCGGCGATACGGCCCTGGTACTTGCCCATGTGGGTCAACAGGGCCCGGCCGCACAGGTCGCCGATGGCGTAGAGCCACTCCCCGGTGACACTGCTCACCGTGAGGTGATCGTCGACCGTCACGAACCCGTGGTCGGCGGTGGGGTCGAGACCGACGGATTCGAGGCCGAGGTCGGACGACGCCGGTGTCCGCCCGGCGGCGACCACGACCTCGTCCACCTCGGTGCGCCGGTTGCCGGCGTGGACGATGACGGGTCCTCCATGGATGTGGCCCTCACCCCGGCCCACCGGTGACTCCCGCTCGACCCGATCGATCGGGGTGGAGGTGAGCACGGCGATGCCGAGCTGTTCGAAACGCCGGGCCACCAGGTCACTGACGAACGGCTCCTGGCGGGCCAACAGGACCGGTGCCGGCTCGACGAGGGTGACCGCTTCGGCGCCCAGACCGCGCAGCCAGGTGGCCGACTCACAGGCCACGACCCCGCCGCCGACGATCGCCACCCGACGGGGCACCTCATGGAGGTTGGTGACGTCGCGCGACGTCCACGGCAGCGCATCGGCCAGACCCGGCACCGGTGGCACGGCGGCGACGGTGCCCGTGGCGAGTACCACGGCGTGGCGGGCCCGAATGGTTCGCTCCGTGCCGTCCGGGTCGGTGACGGTCACGGTCCGCTCGCCGCTCAGCCGACCGCTGCCCCGGACGACGTCGATGCCGATCCCCTCTGCCCAGGACACCTGCGAGCTGTCGTCATGGTGGCTGGTGAATCCGTCGCGGCGACGGAGGACCGCCTCCACGTCGAGCTGGCCGGTGACCGCGGCGGACACGCCGGGCATCGTCCGGGCCACGTCGAGGACTTCGACGGGGCGCAGGAGGGCCTTGCTGGGCATGCACGCCCAGTAGGAGCACTCTCCGCCGACCAGTTGCTTCTCCACGATGACCGCGGTCCGGTCGCTTCCGGCGATGGCGTACTGGGCCACGTTCTCCCCCGGGGGCCCGCCCCCGATCACCACCACGTCCCAGGTGTCGGTGTGGTTCGTCATGGGCGCAGGCTAGCGAGTACTCCTCCCCGGACCGACCGGGAGGACGGTGCGCTGGCACCGACTCGTGCGGGTTCCTCGCCCGACTGACCCGCACCGGACGGTCGGCGAACTCGAGTGCCGGTTCGGGGCCATCGTCGAGCGACGTCGAGATGTCGCCCACGGTGGCTCGCGACATCACACAGCGGAGGGAGGGGGATTCGAACCCCCGGAGGCTTGCGCCTCGCGGCTTTTCAAGAGCCGTGCATTCGTCCGCTCTGCCATCCCTCCCGGTGCTGGCCAGGGTAGCCGTCGACCGGTGTCGCCCCGGAACCGCCGCCGGTCCCGGATCAGGCTCCCGTGACGCCGATCTCGGCCCGGAGGGCCTCCAGCCACTGGCCGGCCCGCTTGCGCGACTCGTCGACCTCGGCCCGGATCGCCGGACCGGCGGCCCCCGAGGCCGGATAGGAGCCGAGGAACTTGACGCCGGCCAACTCGGCGTGGAGATCGGCCAGGCAGTCCGCCACCATGGCGTCGGCCACGTGGCCCTCGAAGTCGATGATGAAGCAGTAGTCGCCGAGGGCCTGCTTGGTCGGGCGCGACTCGAGCTTCGAGAGGTTGATGTTGCGGGCGGCGAAGTGGCCGAGGATGGCGTACAGGCTGCCCGGGTGGTCCGCGCTCTGGAAGCAGGCGACGCTCGTCCGGTCGTGGCCGGTCGGCGCCGGTATCCCGGACCGGGCGACGGAGATGAACCTGGTCTGGTTGTCCGGATGGTCCTCCACGTCCTCCGCCAGCAGCTCGAGGCCGTAGAGGCTGGCGGCCAGGCGTGGGGCGATGGCCGCCGTCGGTCGCCCGGTCAGCGACGGGTCGCCCTCACCCAGCAGGCGGGCGGCGTCCGCCGTCGAATTGGTGGCCACCAGCTCGGCCCGGGGGAGGCGTTCGGTCAGGAAGCGACGGCACTGCGCCGTCGCCACCGGGATCGACGCCACCCGTTCGACGTCGGCCAGGGTCGTACCCGGGGCGGCCATGAGGTGCAGGTGGATGTCGAGGACGACCTCGCGCTGGATCCGCAGGTCGAAGTCGAACACCAGGCTGTCGATGATGTCCCGCACCGTGCCCTCGATGGCGTTCTCCAGTGGGATGAACCCGAGGTCCACGGTGCCCTGCCGGACCGACTCGAGGACGTCCACGAGCGACGCGAAGGGGGTGATGTCGGCACCGGCGTAGGAGGGCTCGGACTGCAGGGCCTCCTCGGTGAACGTGCCCTGGGGACCGAGGAAGCCGATGCGCACCCGGGCGTCGGCGGCCGGCGCCGGAGGTGCGTCGTGGGCCATGGACAGGCAGGATAGTGAACATCATGGACGAACTCGCGCTGCAGGGCCTCCTCGACGACGTCCGTTCCGGGGTGTGCACCCCGGATGACGCCATGCTCCGGCTGCGCCGTCTGCCCTTCGCCGACCTGGGGTTCGCCAAGGTGGACCATCACCGGTCGCTGCGCCAGGGTCTGCCCGAGGCCGTGTACGGACAGGGCAAGACGCCGGAGCAGTGCTCGGCGATCGTGGGCGAGCTGCTCGGCGGTCCCGGTCCCTCCGGCGTCGTCGGTGCGGGCGCCGGGCCGCCGGTCATCCTCACGCGGGCCGACGAGCGGCAGGTGGCGCGGGCCCTGGGCGACCATCCGGCCGGGGTCGGCACGGTCACCGGCCGGGCCACCGGCGCCGACCAGGTGCGCGGCGACCTGGCGACCGTGGTGTGGCGCCCGGCCCCGCAGCGCCTGGCCCGCACCCTGGTCATCACCGCCGGCACCTCGGACCTGCCGGTGGCCCGCGAGTGCGAGGCCACACTGGTCGCCCTGGGGCTGCGACCGACCCTGCTGGCCGACTGCGGGGTGGC
>PMFY01000402.1 GCA_003157945.1 Acidimicrobiaceae bacterium
CGAGCTCCTTCAGGCGCTTGGCATCGCTCGCCTTCATTCCCCCGTACTGGGCGAGCCAGCGGTGCCAGGTGGACTCGGCGATCTGCAGCTGGCGGCAGACCTCGTCGAGTTCGACCCCGCCGGCGAGGAGCTTGTGCCCCTCGGCGAGCTTCCGGATGATCTGGTCGGGCGTGTGCCGACGTCGCTTGGTCATGGTGCTGTCCTCCTCGCTCCAGTTTGGAGCATCGGACTCGCACAGTGGGTGGCTCATCTCAGGGGGACCCGGCCACGATCAAGGGACCCCGATTCAGTGGTCGCCGGGCACATCAGCACCATGTTGTGGAACGGGGTGATGAGCACCCCGCGGTTCGACAGGTAGAGGTGCAGGTACTCGTCGAGCTCGGGATCATCGGCGGCGTCGGACTCCGTGCCGCTCCTCGGTGCCGGCGAGCAGAACCGGTACTCAGCGCGCGCCCCGAGGCGCGTGATCGTCCACGGCATCCCGTGACGGGTGATGGCGGCCCCGGCCTGCTCCACCAGCCGGACGGCCAACGCCTCCATCCGGGTGAAGGCTCCGTCGGTCAGCACCTCGCCCAGGCAGGCCCGGGCCGCCGCCATCGACAGGGCGTTGCCGGCCAGNNCGGCGATGGCCTTGCCCAGGGTGACGATGTCGGGCCGCAGACCCCACGCCGCCGTGGCGCCGCCGGGCCCCGCCGACAGCGTGTGGGTCTCGTCGATCATCAGCAGCGTCCCGGTGTCGTCGCACAGCGCGCGCAGTCCGGCGTGGAACCCGTCATCGGGGGCGACGATGCCGATGTTGGTCAGCGCCGGCTCGGTCAGCACCACGGCGATCTCGCCCGACCGGAGCGCTCGCTCGACGGCCTCGAGGTCGTTGAACTCGACGGCCACCGTGGTCTCGGAGGGGTCGACCGCCGGGGCCACGTTGCCCGGTCGCGAGCGGGTGGTGCCGTCCGCGTCCGCCACGACGAAGGTCTCGTCGACACTGCCGTNNCGGTTGGCGTCGGTGGCGCTCAGGGCGAACGACCACTGGCCCAGTCCGAACCGTCGGGTCAGCTCGGCGCCCACCCACTCGGCGTCCTCGCTGGGCAGCATGGCCGTGATCCCGCCGAGGGTCTCGACCCGTCTGCGGATCGCCTCGACCACCGGGGCCGGCGAGTGGCCGGCCATGGCGCCGGTGTCGCCCAGCGCGAAGTCGACGTAGGTGTGCCCGTCGACGTCGGTGACCCGCGCACCGCGCGCGCCGGCGAGCGCCAGCGGAAAGCTGCCGGCCCAGTTGGCCATCCACGTCATCGGCACCCCGGTGAACAGGTGGGTCGCCCGGGCGAACTGGGCCCGGGACCCGGGGTTCCGCTCGAGGTGGGTGGCGCGCTCGACCTCGAGCCGTGCGGTCAGTCGGTCCCTGTCCATGGGTTCCCTCCGGGTCGGTGGTGCCGGGCGTCGCCCGCGGCCCCCATTGTGCCCAGTGGAATGACCCCCGGCGGACGCCGGCGGGCCGGGTGACGGGGTCAGTCGTCCCCGGACGGCTGCCGGTCGGGAAGGGCCTGGATCAGCCGGCTGACCGCCGAGTACCGGCCGTCCCGCCAGGCCTCGGCGATCGTCTGGTCGCCGAGTTCGCGGTGACGGGTGAAGTTCCACCACCGGGTGACGTCGCTGTCGGAGTAGCCCTTGTTGGCCAGGATGATGTTGAGCCGCGTGGCCTCCCACGCCGCCTCGTCCGCGGTCAGGGCGCCGCTCCGTTCATCGGGGACGGCCGGCGGCTCGGCCCGCTTCTCCATCTCATGGGCCAGCTCGCGGTCGAGGTCCCGGGACACGTGCCCGCGGATCGTCGGGAGGGAGCCGCCCGTCACGGTCTGGCGATCGGCCACCCGACGGTCGCGTTCGTCCTCCAGGCTGCGGGACCACAGGTGCTGGGCGGTGCTGTCGACGTCGTCGGCGGTGACCCGCAGCCGCAGCCGTCGTTCGATGCGTTCGGCGGCCTTCTGGGGCGCGTCGGGGTCGGGTGCCAGCCGCGGGTCGGACGTGGCGGCCTCGACCACGTCGACCGGTCGGCGCTCGCGCGGGCGGCGCCGGCGCTCGAGCTCCGTGGGGGCGGTGCCGGGCGGTGTCGGTTGGCGTGGCGGGACCTCGTCCTCGCGCCAGGCCGTCGGCTCCGCGCGCTCGAACCGGCTGGGCGCCGCGTAGCTCTCGGGGGCGAACACGTCGCCGGCCGTGCCGGCGATGGCGGCCGCCAGGTACGGGGCGGCCCATCGGCTGTCGCCCACGGTCACCGCGTCGGCGCCGGTGGCGGCCAGTCGGGCCAGGGGCACGTCGAGGCAGGCGGCCACGGCGATCGCCTCGGTCAGACCGATCCGGCGGTTGGTGGTCTCCACCTGGGCGACCGTTTCACGGGTCCAGCCCACGCCCCGCAGCAGCATCTCGTCGGCCAGCGCCTGTTGGGTGAGGTTCGCTTTCGCCCGCAGCGCGGCGATGTTGCGCCGGACGATGTCCTCGATGCTGGTCGCCCCCTCGCCGTTCATGTCGCCACCCTAGCGTCAGCATGAACACATATGTGGAGGTCAATTGTTAGAAAAATGAACATCATTTGTTGGGCGAATGCACAGTTCATGCACCTGACATGGGAGTTCGCGATCGTGTCCCGAAAAGTTGCGGATCGGTGGCTAACAATGAGTGCGACGGAGGGTCGCGGCACCACCACGTACAGCGCCCGTCGGGTGCAGGTCGCGGAGGTCAGTTGCAGTTCACTCCGCGCCCTACAGGTGCCCCGGCATCGTTCCGATAGTTGGTGTGTACGGCGGGACTCCCGGGCAGGACCGGGATCCAGGAGCACGTCGGTCGCAGGGACCGGATGCTCGAGACCAGCAGCACGACAACAAGGGGCAGGAACGAACGTGGCCATCGAACACCAGACGCAGCGGTCCCTCCGGGACTGGCACGACGACAACTTCGACCTCGACGATCTGGGGCTCCCGACGCCGCGCACCTGGCGGCGTTGCGGCGCGGTCCACTGCATCGACCACGGTCCGTGGATCGGGACGCTGGTGTGCTGCATCCGTCAGAGCGGGCACGCCGACGACCACACGATGTCCCTGGGCGACTTCGGCCAGGTCGACTTCTGGCAGGAGACCTGGTTCTGAGATCGGGGCGGCCCGGTCCCCGCGACGGGATCAGCCGTGCAGCACCACGGCCTGGTCCGGGCCGAGCGTTCCGGACCACCCGCTCGCCGGCGCGGGGTCGTCCGACGCCAGCAGCACCGCGGCGCCGACCAGTTCCGGTGCGGTGACGTCGACCTCCTCGCCGGTGAAGTTGACGAGGACCGTGCACGCGTCGCCGTCGAGCCGGCGGCGGTAGGCGAGCGTCCCGTCGGGTGAGGGCAGCACCTCGAGGTCGCCCAGCACCAGCGCCGGAGTCGCCCGCCGGACGGAGAGGGCACGCCGGTAGAGGTGGAGGATCGATCCCGGGTCGGCCGCCAACGCCGCCCGGTTCCGGGCGTCCGCCCCCGGGGGGAACGGCAACCAGGTGGACACCCCGGGGGCGGTCGGCCAGCCGTGGTCGGGCGACCCGTCCCACGGGATCGGCGCCCGGCAGCCGTCTCGTCCGCCCGGGTCGACCCGGCGCTCCTCGGGAACGTCGGCGTCCTCCAGCCCGAGCTCGTCGCCCTGGTAGACGAAGGGGCTCCCCCGCAGGGTGAGGAGCAGGACGGCGGCGGCCCGGGCCCTCGGCTCGCTCCGGCGGGCGGTGGTGGCCGCGTCCTCGCCGGCCCGCCCGGCGGCCCGGTCGTAGCGGGTGCGGTGGCGGACGTTGTCGTGGTTGGACAGCACCCAGGTCGGCCAGGCCCCGCGGGGGTCGAGGGCCCGACGGGCGTCGTCGATGCAGCCGGCCCAGCGGTCGGCCAGCCACGGCGCGAACAGCGGCGGGAAGTTGAAGGCGAGGTGCAGCTCGTCGTCGTGGCCGTAGTAGGTGGCGACCGCGTCGGTCGACAGCAGGAACACCTCGCCGACCATCAT
>PMFY01000195.1 GCA_003157945.1 Acidimicrobiaceae bacterium
TCCGCTCCCAGGCCAACGCCGCCCAGAACGCGTTCCTGGCGGCCAAGAACCAGCTCGCCCGGATCCCCAAGGACGCAGGCAGCAATCTCGGGTCACTGCGGTCCGGCGTCGAGAAGCTGATCGATGACATCCGCCAGGCCTACGAGTCCGCCGAGGCCTCCATCCGGCGGAGCCGGGGCGAGTAGCAGGGGCCCGGGGTGGCGCGGGTGATCGGCGTGTCCACCCCCCGCCACGACCTGGAGCCGGGAAGGCGGGACCTGCAGGTGAGTGTGATGTACTCGCAGCTACTGGAAGCGGTCCTCGACCACGAGGCGGACCCGGAGGTCCGTCCGCGCTCCCAGGGGCCCCTGGCCGACGTGCTCCGGCTCCGCCACACGATGGACCGCCACGCCGCCCGCACCGACCCGGGGTGGGCCCTGCAGGCGGTCGCCGACCAGCTCGCCTATGACGCCGCCCTCATCCGGCTCGCCCGCCGGCGGGGGATCGCCGCCGACCCGGGCGACTTCGAGCTGCCGCAGCACGGCCGGGCGGCGCTCGAGGACGCGCTGATCGCCAAGGGCGTCAACCTGCCCCGGCGCACGTCGCCCCGGGTCCCGTCGGCCGACGGCGAGTGACACCGGCACCGGCACCGGCCGTAGGCCGCGGGGGCCGGACGACCGGGCTCAGGTGCCGGTGGCGTCGGTGCGACGCTCGTGCTCGGACCGCTCGTGGATCCGGGTGGCATAGGCCGCCGCCTGGGTGCGGCGCTCCATGCCGAGTTTGGTGAGGAGGTTGGAGACGTAGTTCTTGACCGTCTTCTCGGCCAGGAACATCGCCTCCGCGATCTGGCGGTTGGTCTTGCCCTCCGCGATGAGGTCGAGGATGCGGCGCTCCTGGTGGGTCAGGGTGGCGAGCAGCGGCTCCTCCTCGGGTCCGTCCCGCAGCCGGCGCAGGACCCGGTCGGTCAGGGCCGGGTCGAGCAGCGACTNNCCGGCCATGATCGAGGCGAACAGTGCCTCGTCGTCGGCGTACGACGTGAGCATGATGCAGGCCGTGGACGGGAGCTGGGCCCGGATGTCCCGGCACACCTCCACCCCGCTGCCGTCGGGCAGCCGCACGTCGAGGATGGCCACATCGGGCCGGAGCGCCGGCAGCCGGCTGAGGGCCTCCGCGACGGTGCCGGCCTCCCCCACCACTTCGAGATCGTCGGTCGACTCGAGGAGTGAGCGCAGGCCGGTCCGGACGATCTCGTGATCGTCGAGGAGGAAGACGCGGATGGTCATGAGGCTCCATTTGAGCACGTCGGGGGCCTGTCCGTCGGCGGGGGCGCCCACGGGGAGGCGTAACCTGGGGACGTGGGTGACGACCCGGAGGACCGGAGGGCGGCGTACGACGGCATCGAGGATCCGGCCACACTGCGCCGGGTGCTCGGGGCGACCCTGCTGCTGGAGTCGAATCTGCACCTGGGCGAACTGCTCAACCACATCGTCGCCGAGGCGCGGTCACTGACCGGCGCCCGGTACGGGGCCCTCGGCGTGCTGGACGAGGGGGGCCGCGCCACCATCGACTTCCTGGCCTCCGGACTCGACACCGAGGACGAGAGGCGGCTCCTGCAGGGGACCTTCCCCACCGGCAAGGGGGTCCTCGGCGTGCTCGTGTCCGACCCCCGCCCGATCCGCATCCGGGTGATCGCCGACCACCCCGCCAGCACGGGGTTCCCCCCCGGGCACCCGGCCATGACCTCGTTCCTCGGCACGCCCATCCGGGTCGGGGACCGCGTCTACGGCAACCTGTACCTGACGGACAAGATCGGCGCCGACGAGTTCACCCGGGACGACGAGGTGGTCATCGAGGCCCTGGCCGTCGCCGCCGGCATCGCCGTGGAGAACGCCCGGCTCCACCAGCGCGCCGGCGAGGTCGCGGTGTACGAGGACCGCGACCGGCTGGCCCGGGACCTGCACGACGGCGTCATCCAGCGGCTCTTCGCCATCGGGCTGTCGCTGCAGGGCCTGGCCGCCACCCCGGCCGGCCGGCCCGTGAGCCCCGCCCTCGACGCCGCCATCGCCGACATCGACGAGACCATCCGCCAGGTGCGGGCCACCATCTTCGAGCTCGGTGGGGCCGGGAACGGTCGCGGCATCCGGGCCCATGTGCTCGCCCTGGCCGAGGAGCTGCAGCCGGTGGTCGGCTTCGACGTGCCGGTCGAGTTCACGGGGGCCGTGGACACGGCCGTGACCGACTCCGTCGCCGACCAGTTGCTCCCCACCCTGCGCGAGGCGCTCACCAACATCGGCCGCCACGCCGGCGCCAGCCGGGCCCGGATCCGCCTCTCCATGGTGGGGCGGTACTGCCGCATGGAGGTCTCGGACAACGGCAAGGGGTTCGCCGACGCCCGGGCCACCGACGGCGGGATGGGACTGTTGAACATGCGGCACCGTGCCGAGGGCCTCGGTGGCACGTTCGAGGTGACGCACCCGGCGCAGGGTGGGACCACGGTCGTGTGGCAGGTGCCCACCTTCACCGACCGGCAGCCGGCCGGTGCCGACGGTCGGTGACCGCGACCGTGACCAAATCCTCTACCTGACCGATACCCGGCTACGTAGCGTGCCCGGTGGGAGCCGGGCCCGACGGACGGGCCGTCGGGCCGCCCACCCGGGAGACACGATGACGACAGAGGAACCGCAGCGGGCCGGGCGCATCGTCGTCGGGTGCGACGGATCGCCGGCCGGTGCCGACGCGCTCGGCTGGGCGGCCGACATGGCCGAGTCCACCGGCGCCACCGTCGAGGTCATCGCCGCCTGGCAGTGGCCCACCGGCTACGGCGCCGGGCCGATGATCCCCACCGGGTACGACCCCTCGGGAGACGCCTCCCGCCTCGTGGGCGAAGCCATCGAGACGGCAGGCGCGGCCCACCCGGGCGTCGCATTCGTCCCGACGGTGGTGGAAGGTCACCCGGCCACGGTGCTGGTCGACGCCTCCCGGGGGGCCGAGCTCCTGGCGCTCGGCTCACGGGGCCACGGCGAGCTGGGTGGTCTGCTGCTCGGCTCGGTCGCCGGGCACTGTGCGGCCCATGCGCACTGCCCGGTCCTCGTCCTCCGGCAGGGAACCTGAGCGTGGCCGACCCGCCGGTCGTCCGCACCCGCGGACTCACCAAGCGCTACCGCGGCACCGACGCGCTGGTCGGCCTCGACCTCGAGGTGGCGGCGGGCGAGGTGGTCGGCTACCTCGGGCCCAACGGGGCCGGCAAGACGACGACGATCCGCCTGCTGCTCGGCCTGATCCGCCCCACCTCGGGCACGGCCGAGGTCTTCGGCCTCGACAGCCTGCGGGACGCCGTGGCCGTGCACCGCCGGTTGGCCTACGTGAGCGGTGAGCAGTCGCTGTGGCCGAACCTGACCGGCGCCGAGGCCCTGCACCTGCTGGGACAGGTGCAGGGCACGGTGGACGCCGGCTACCGGGACGAGCTGGTCGGGCGGTTCGACCTCGACCCGTCCAAGAAGGTGCGGGCGTACTCCAAGGGCAACCGGCAGAAGGTGGGGCTGATCGCCGCCCTGGCGTCCCGGCCGGACCTGCTGGTGCTCGACGAGCCGACCGCGGGTCTCGACCCCCTCATGGCCCACGAGTTCCGCCGCTGCGTCGGCGAGGCCCGGACGCGGGGCCAGACGGTGTTCCTCTCCTCGCACGTGCTCAGCGAGGTCGAGGCCCTGTGCGACCGGGTGGCCGTCCTGCGGGAGGGCCGGCTCATCGAGATGGGGACGCTCGCGGACATGCGCCACCTGTCCGCGGTGACGGTCGAGGTGACCTTCGAGAGCGACGCGCCCGACCTGTCGGCGGTGGACGGGGTCCTGTCGGCGTCGTCGCACGGCCACCACGCCAGCCTGCAGGTACGCGGCCCCATGGAACCGCTGCTCCGGGTGCTGGCGGCTGCGGGCGTGCGTCAGCTGCGGAGTCGGGAGCCGTCGCTCGAGGAGCTGTTCCTCACCCTGTACGGCGACGGCGACGGTGCCACCGGTGACGGCTGAGCTCGCCACGGTCCCGGTCGCCCACCCGGGCGCGGCCCCCGCGGGACGGTCGCCGACGACGGTCGTCCTCCGTCGCACGGCCCGACGCACCGTCCGCTCCGGTGCCCTGTGGGGCTACGTCTTCGGTGCCGTCGTCGTGTCCTCGGCGTGGAGCTACTCGAGCATCTACAAGACCCCGGCCGAGCGCGCCGCCCTGGCGGCGGCGTTCGGTTCGAACCGCACGACGATCGCCCTCTTCGGCCCCGCACCCCACCTCGAGACCGTCGCCGGGTTCACCGTGCTCAAGACCTTCCTCACGTTGACCGTGATCGGGGCGGTGTGGGGGCTCCTGACCGCCACCCGGCTGCTGCGGGGCGAGGAGCAGGACGGACGGTGGGAGCTGCTCCTCGCCGGGGCCACCACCCGCGGCCGGGCCGCCGCCCAGGCCCTGGGCGGCCTCCTCGCCGGCATCGCCGTCCTCTGGGCCGTGACCGCGCTCCTCCTCGTCGTCGCCGGCCGCTCGTCCCGTGTGGACATCGGGCCCGGGGCCGCGTTGTTCTTCGCCCTGGCCCTGGTGGCCGGCGCCCTGATGTTCACGGCGGTCGGCGCCCTGACGAGCCAGCTGGCCGCCACCCGCCGCCAGGCCGCCGGGTATGCCGGGGCGTTCCTCGGCGTGAGCTACGCACTGCGGCTGGTCGCCGACTCGGGCACCGGGCTCCACTGGCTCGTCTGGTGCACGCCACTCGGCTGGATCGAGGGTCTCCACCCGCTCACGTCGGCCCGGTGGCTGCCCCTGGTGCCCGTGGGCGCGTTCACCGTCGTCGTCGGCGTGGTGACCGTGCGCCTGGCCGCCAGCCGGGACATCGGCTCGAGCACGATCCCCGACCGGGACCGGGCCGCGCCCCGTCTCCGCCTGCTCTCCGGCCAGCTGGGTCTGACCGTCCGCCTCGTCCGGCCGACCCTGGTGGCCTGGGCTCTGGCGCTGGCGGCCACGGGCCTGATCTTCGGCCTGGTGGCCGAAGGTGCGGGCGCGACGCTCTCCGGTTCCTCGGTGCACGACGTGTTCGCCCGACTGGGCGCCTCCGGCGGCGGGGCCTCGGCCTACCTCGGGATCACGTTCCTCCTGGTCGCCGTCCTGCTGGCGTTCGTGGCGGCCGCCCAGGTCACGGCGGCCCGGTCCGAGGAGCTGGACGGGCGGCTCGATCCGCTGCTGACCCGTCCCGTGGCCCGGACCCGGTGGCTCGCCGGCCGGCTCGGCGTCGCCGTGCTGGCCCTGACCGCCGGCGCCACGGTGGCCGGACTGGCCACGTTGGCCGGGGCGGTCGCCGGCGGTGCCCACGTCGACGGCGGGGCCGTGGTCGGCGCCGGGCTCAACACACTGGCCCCCTCGGTGTGCGTGCTCGGCCTCGGCGTGCTGGCCTACGGCATCGCCCCGCGGTCCGCCTCGCTCGCCGTCTACGCCGTGGTGGCGTGGTCGGTACTGGTCGACGTGATCGGCGGCATCGGCGCCCTCGACCACTGGGTCGCCGACACCTCGGTGTTCCACCAGATGGCGGCGGCCCCGTCCGCGCCACCGCACTGGCCGGCGATCGGCTGGATGGTGGCCCTGGGCGTCCTCTCGGCCGTCGCCGGCTGCGCGGCCTTCGCCCGACGGGACGTCCAGGGCGCCTGACCGCGCCACCCACCGCGCCACCCATCGCGCCGGGTACGCCGGACGGTCTTCGATAGGCTCGGCGCATGGCCGACCTCGTCACCGACGGCACCTCCCTCACGCTGGCGATGTCCCGGGTGGAGCACCTCGAGGGCTTCCGGGGCGACCTGCACGCCCCGCTGGCCTCCGTCAGCGCGGTCCGGGCGGTCGCGGACCCCTGGACCGAACTGCGGGGCCTGCGCGCCCCCGGCACCGGCGTGCCCGGCGTCATCGCCGTGGGCACCCGTCGGGGGTCGTTCGGCAAGGACTTCGCCGCCGTCCACGGCAAGGGCCCGGCGGTCGTCGTCGAGTTCGACGGCCAGGAGTTCGAGCGCTGGGTGCTGACGGTGGACGACCCGGACGCGGTCGTCGCCCGGGTGTCCGGGCCACCGGGACCGGCCTGAGGCACCCGGCACCCCGTCCCGGGACCGGCACCGTCGTCAGGCCGTGCGGAGCTCCGGCCACAGGCCCCGGCGGACCGGACCGAGCAACCGCTGGGTGTAGGTCCCACCGAGGTGCCGGGACCGCCAGGTGAGCATCGACTGGGCCAGGGGGAGGACCGTCGCCGGATCGGTCGTGGTGGTGTGCCACGTGGGGTCGGCCGCCAGGTCGAAGCACAGCCACGTCCCGTCGCCGAACTGCACGTAGGCATGGGTCGGCGTGCGCTCGACGGCGAGGTTGGTCCGCTCGAGCCAGGGGTCGGGTCCACCTTCCGTCCGCAGGGGTCCCATCACCATGTCGCGCCAGTCCCACTCCCAATGGGTCGAGGTGCGCCACCGCTCGGGCGTGCCGCCGTCGAGGAACGGCACCAGTGATGTGCCGTCGCACTGGACCGGCACCTCCTGGCCGAGCAGTTCGGCGATGGTGGGGAGCAGGTCGACGGCCTCGGTGAACTCGTCGACCACCCGGCCCGCCGGGCCGGGCCGGCCCGGGGCGCGCACGATGCAGGGGATGGCGTAGGTCGACTCGTAGAAGGCCAGTTTCTCGATCAATCCGTGGTCGCCCAGCTGCTCGCCGTGGTCGGA
>PMFY01000040.1 GCA_003157945.1 Acidimicrobiaceae bacterium
TTCTACAACGCCGCCCCCGGTGGCTCGCCGGTCGTGCAGACCCAGGTGGACACCGACTTCTACTGGCTCCCCGAGGGCGTGGCCGTCGAGCCGCCGGGGCTGGGCACCACCCGCCAATGGATCCTCCAGCAGGCCAACCCGCAGATCCCCGCATCGGGGTCGGCCCGGATCCAGTTCCCCCGCCTCGGCGGCTACCTGGACACCCTCATCATGGAGGTCCGCAACAACGCCGGCGCCAACAACCGGGACGGCGGCTACTGGCCGAGCCGCCTTCAGATCTACGTGGACGGCGTGCCCATGATCGACTCGACCATCGGCGAGCTGATGGACGACATGGCCATCAGCTTCGGCCTCACCCCGACCCAGATCGGATGGTCGTCCAACGCCCTGGTCGTCCCGAGCTTCGCCAACCAGAACCTCGGCGGGGTCCTGGCCGTGAGCCGCAAGACGTCGCTCAACCAGGTCAGCCTCGGCCTGCTCGACACCGGCGAGGCGCTGCTGAGTACGAACCCCGGCACGCTGCTGGAGGCGAACTTCGCCCCGGCCGGCGCCGGTACGGCCGGCACCGCCGCCACGATGTCGGTCCTCATCGGCCAGATCGTCCCGACCGGGGCGATCATCCAGGGCCTCCCGGAGGCCTGACGTGGCCGGCCTGAGCTTGCGAGTCGGTGGCTTCGGAGGCGTCGGCTCGACCGACGGCCCGCAGTACGGGACCCAGCCGAGCTACGACTCGGTGACCTCCCAGGCCTTCGGGCCGGGCGTCACCCTGCCGAGCCAGAGCGTCGGCTCGGCCCTCCACCCGGCCCAGCCGGTCGGGGCCGCCTTCTGGACGGGCGTCGCCGCCGTCGCCCTCCTCGTCCTCATCCGTCGTTCGCTTCCCAACTAGACAGGAGCTTCACCATGACCCGTTCCCCGATCTTCTGGTTCGCCGCCGGCGCAGGCAGCTTCTGGGCCTTCCACAAGTTCATCAAGCCGGTCCCCTCCAACAAGACGGCCTAGCCCGGTGCCGTTGCTCGGCTTCGGGATCGTCTTCGTCGGCTACTCGCTCGTCTACTACGGGGTGACCCAGATCCGTGGAGGCAACTGGGGCCTCTTCGACCTGATGATCCCGGGCAAGTTCGACGGGTCGATCCCGACCGACTCGGGCGGCACGGGCAGCGGCGGCAACGGCTACAACCCGGGATCGGTGGGCGGTCCGCCGGCCGCCCCGGGCACCGCCGGAGGCCTGCCGATCCTGACCCCTAACCAGCCGTCGGCGAGCAACCCGAGCGGCTACGGGGGGACCTCCAGCGGCACGCCGGGGGTCGGGGTCACCCAGCCGCCCGCCGGCCCGATCATCTGACGAGAGGAGGACCAGCATGGACACCGGACTCACCACGGCATGGATCGCCGAGCTGATCCTCATCGCCTACCGGGGCGGCAAGCAGACCGGAGCGGTCCGACCGATCGCCCATCTGGCCATGCCGGCCGAGTACGCCTCGACGTTCGTGATCTACGGCGCCCTCTCCCTCGTCCCCGAGGGGCCGTGGTCCCGCACCGCCGGCCTGGTCGGCTGGGGGATCGTGCTCGCCACCCTCCTCAACCTCTGGAGCCCGCCGTCGGGCTCGGGGGCCTCGAAGGTCAAGCAGATCCCGGCGAGCAAGTCGCCGGCCAACACAGGAGTGACCACCGCATGATCGGACGCATCGCCTCCATCGCCAGCCTCGTCGTCATCGGCGTCATCGTCGCCGACGTGCTGCTCCACCCCGCCGGCACCAATGCGGCCAGCGCCGGCGTGGTCGGCGTCGAGAAGCCGGCGCTCAACGCCCTCCTGGGTTCCACCTCCTGATGAGGTTCGCCATCCGGACCCTCCAGGTCCCCGCCAAGTGGGGCACGGGCGCCTTTCTGCCCACCCTCACCTTCGGCGGGGCACCGGCGACCAACGGGGCCAACCAGGTCCTCGGTCAGCCCGGGACGGTCCGCGTGGCGAGCCCCCGGCCGCCGGCCCTCGACGACTCGGCCCTCGGCGGCCCGGTCAACCAGCCCTCCGCGGTGGCCCCGGACTGGATCCTGCCCTCGATCTACGTGTCCCTGGTCAACCGGGGCCTCCACTTCCCCGGCCGCCTGTTCGGTGACAACGTGCTCCCGGTGCCGGTGCCCAACGTCGGCCGGACGGCGATCCAGTCCCAGCACCGGGTCCGGGTCGGCGGCCGCACGACGACCGGGAGCTTCCGCCCGTTCACCCAGTGGCCCACCTACGGAGGTCAATGATGGCCGCACCCCCTACCCCCGCCCGGCCGCCCGTCCGGAACCCCCGGGCCACCCTCCTCCTGGTAGGGGTGGCCGGCGTGGCCATCGCCTATTTCCTGTACTCCCGGCAGAAGGCGGCGGCGGCCGCGGCGGCGACGGCGGCCAACACGGCGAGCACCGACACCACCAACGGCCAGCTCACCCCGACGCCCGCCGGCACCTACGACCCGAATGCCGACACCGGCGCCCTCCTCGGCTACCTGACCGGCCTCCAGGGGGCCGGGTCCTCGCCGGCCGCCCCGGCCGCCACCAGCGGCACCACCACCACCGCCCAACTCACCCAGGTCCCCGGCAACGGTGACGCCGCCAACCAGACGCTCGAAATCCTCGGCACGATCGTCAGCCCGAGCACCTATCAGGGCTACAACGTGTCCGGCGGCTGGCCGGTCTACGCCCTGGTGAACGGCAAGTGGACCCTCGGCCTCAAGGCCTCTCAGCTCCCCGTGGGGACCCCATTGGCGACCTCGATCACCAATGCCCCCTACGTGACCACGACCAGCACGAAGGAGACCCTGTCGTGAGCGCCAAGTCCTCGGCCCTCGCCTTCAGCGGCTACACCCCCGGCCCCGACCTCGACTCCTCACCGGACGCCGGCGTCCAGGCGAAGCCGCCGGCCCCCACCTTCCTGTCGGCCCGGATCGCCAAGGGCTTCCCCATCGGCGCCCCGGTCCAGCAGTTCACCCCCGACCAGGAGTACTTCCGCCGCTCGGTGGCCGACGGGCGCTGGCAGGCCGACTACGGCGTCGGCGCCCACGCCCCCGTCTACCACTCCAGGCAGGACCCGATCACCGGGGCGGTCGATGTCCGCCGGCTGGAGCCCTTCGATGACCCGGACAGCCCGCAGTACCTCGACCTCGGCGGCAAGGGCGGCGTCAGCTACGGGGTGAAGCGACCGTGACCCTGTTCAGCCGTGACGTCAGCCAGCACGCCGAGGCCGGCCAGGTGGTCAGCACCGTCGAGCGGTCCGCCTCGCCCTACTTCGCCCCGCCGTTCCCGTCGGGCATGCAGGAGCCGGGGACCAACTACTTCACCATCGTCACCGCCGACGGCCCGCACACCCTGGAGAAGCCCGGCGTCACCGGCGGGATCACCGTGCACCAGAACAACCGGAAGCAGGACCCCGTTCCACCGCTGACCCGCAAGGGGGGATGACCGATGCCGGTCGCCCCGGTCTCCGGAGGCTCCGACCTCGTCGGTGACGGCGTCCCGTTCCTGGTGTCCGCCGGCATCGTCTACGAGATCATCGCCGCCTGTTGCAGCTCGCCCCAGACGGCCGAAATCAACGCCGACAAGCGGGCCTCCACGCTGATGAAATGGGTCCACATGGGCTTGGCTCAGTC
>PMFY01000115.1 GCA_003157945.1 Acidimicrobiaceae bacterium
CCCGGCCGCCGACCGGTGTCGACGGCGTGGCTCCGGACCGCGCTCGAGGCCGAGGAGGCGTGGTCGCGGGTACGTGAGCAGGTGGCGAGCGGTCACCGGGCGTTCGTGGTGTGCCCACTGGTCGAGGGGTCGGACCGGGTCGAGGCGGCCTCGGCGGTGGCCGAGGCCGAGCGGCTGGCCGCCCACGAGCTGGCGGACCTGCGTGTGGGCCTGCTCCACGGCCAGATGAAGCCGGCCGACAAGGAGGCGGCCATGGAGGCGTTCCGGTCGGGGGACCTCGACGTCCTGGTGGCCACCACGGTCATCGNNTCGCCCAGCTCCACCAGCTGCGCGGCCGGGTGGGCCGGGGTGGCGAGGCGGCCTGGTGCTTCCTGCTGTCGGAGGCCGACTCGCCCGAGGCCGCCGCCCGGCTCGAGGCGATGGAGCGGAGCACCGACGGGTTCGAACTGGCCGACGTCGACCTCGGCCTGCGGGGGGAGGGGACCATCCTCGGCGCCCGCCAGAAGGGTCGCTCCGACCTCAAGCTGGCCCGCCTGCTGTCCGACCGCGACCTCGTCGTCGACGCGCGGGCGCTGGCCGTCGACCTGGTCGGCGCCGACCCCCACCTGGACGGACACCCGTTGCTCGTCGAGGAGCTGCGGCTGTTCGTCGATGACGACGAGGCCGAATTCCTGTTCAAGAGCTGACCGCGTGCGAGCGCTCCGTGGTGCGGGGCCGGGATCACGGGTACGTTCACCGTGTGAACGCTCGATGGAAGATCGCGCCCCGGACGCTGCTCCGACTGGCGCTGGTGGTGACCGGAACGATGTCGGTGCTCGTCCTCGCGGGTCCCGGCGCCGGGGCGGCGTCCGTCACCCGGACATCGCCGGCCCCGGTCTGCGCGTCGGCCGACGGCGAGTCCGTCTGCGTCCAGGGGTGGAGCACGGGGCTGACATTCACCTACTCCGGGTCCAGTACGGACGCCCACGGCACCGTCTTCCGGAACGGAGCCGCCACCTGGGGTGAGTACCTGTCGGGCGAGCCGTGGACCCTGGGTTCCGTCTACGTGACCTGGCCGGGGACGGGGACGTTCTTCGTTCCCCTGCCGCCCGGTCAGTATCTGGAGATCGGCTCGGTCTTCGGCGCCAGCGCCACGGGTCAGGACACGGGCTCGGGACCGGTGGGGGCGAGCGCGGGGGGTCTGCTGGACGTCGGCTCCGGGGAGCCCGCACCCCCGACGACCTGTTCGACGGTGGCACTCGGGACGGTCCGGTCGTTCGACGAACTGGGCCATCCGCTCTCCGACACCTCGTCGGGGATGGCCGCGTCCGCGAACGGCGCCTGCCCCGGCTACTGGATCACGTCCCCCACGGGATCGGTGAACAGCGTGGGTGGAGCGGCGTTCCTCGGATGCGACAAGTTCCTCTTCGGCCAGTGCATCGCCGGTGGACTCACCCCGCCGCTCAACGGGTCCGTGGACGGCATCGCCCGCACGCCGGACTCCCGGGGGTACTGGCTCACGGCCACCGATGGTGGCGTCTTCGCCTTCGGAGACGCCGGGTTCCACGGCTCCATGGCGAACCGGGCGCTCGACCGACCGATCGTCGGCATGGCGTCGACGTCGGACGGGAAGGGGTACTGGCTCGTCGGTGCCGACGGCGGCGTGTTCGCCTNNTTCGCCTTCGGGGACGCCGGGTTCTACGGCTCGATGGGCGGGCACGTCCTCGACCAGCCGGTGGTCGGCATCGCGGCCACGCGGGACGGCGGGGGCTACTGGCTCGTCGCCGCCGACGGCGGTGTGTTCGCCTTCGGCGACGCCACCTTCCGCGGCTCGACCGGCGCGACCCCGCTCCATCGCCCGATCGTCGGCATCGCACCCACGCCGGACGGCCGGGGCTACTGGCTCGTCGCCGCCGACGGCGGTGTGTTCGCCTTCGGGGCACCGTTCCTCGGCTCCCTCGGCGGGGTCGCACTGTCGGCGCCGATCGTCGCCGTCACCCCCTCGGCCCAGGGGGTGGGCTACTACCTGCTCGGCGCCGACTCGGCGGTCTACGCCTTCGGCGCCGCCCGGTATCTCGGAGCGCCGTCCCGCTACCGCGCGCCCTACCTGTCCGAAGCTGGGGTTCCGTAGGTCCGACCGACCCGGGGTCGTGCGGTACGTTGCCCCTCATGTCGACCGCGGACTTCGGACCGTTCTTCGGGGCCACGGCGGCAGTCGCCGGTGCCCTCATCGGCCTCCTGTTCGTGGCCCTGTCGGTGGCCCCGGAGCGAACGGACCCCGGGGAGCGGGTGGTGGACGACGTGCGGGCCGGGATCGCCTTTTCGTGCCTGGTCAATCCGCTCGCCGTCTCGCTGTTCGCCCTGATCCCGGGCATGGATCTCGGCCAGCCGGCCGGGGTCATCGGCATCGTCAGCGTCGCCAGCTGCTGTGCCCTCGTCCTGCTGCTGATGCGCGAGGCCGCCCCCGGACCACTGCGGCGCCGACAGCTGTGGCGGCTCCTCGTCCAGGCGCTCGTCTTCGCCTATGCGGCCGTCGTCGGGTTCGAGCTGGCCCGCCGACCGGACGACGAAGGCCTCGAGCAGACGCTCTGCGTCCTCATCGTGGTGCTGTTCCTGATCGGGATCGCCCGGGCCTGGCAGCTGATCGGTGCCCGTGACGCCAGCCTGACGGGTGAGCTGGCGCGCGCCGTCAGGTCGCGCCGCGGCCCGACGGACGCACAGGGCTGACGCCCGCCGCGAGCCTCGACGGCCGCTCCCGGCCGACGCTGACCACGGGGGGCGCGCCGGTAGGGTGGAGCGATGCGCGTGATCGGTGGGGAGTACCGGGGACGGCGCCTCACCGCGCCCGTGGCCGGGCACGTCCGGCCCACCTCGGACCGGGTGCGCGAGGCCATCTTCGACATCCTGTTCAGCCTGGGCGGGGTGGAGGGCCTGCAGGTGGCCGACCTGTTCGCCGGAACCGGTGCACTGGGCATCGAGGCCCTGTCGCGCGGGGCGGCCTCGGTCACCTTCGTGGAGCGGGACCCCCGCTCGATCGAGGGCATCCGCGCCAACCTCGTGTCGGCCGGCCTGGCCGACGCCGAGTCGGCGGGCGACGCCACCGTGGTGCGCGCCGACGCCGACACCTGGGTGGCCTCCACGGCGGCTCGCTACGACCTCGTCCTGTGCGATCCGCCCTACGGCTACACGGCATGGGAGTCCCTGGTCACCCGCCTGCCGGCCGACCTCGCGGTGCTCGAATCGGGTGCCGTGCTCCCGGCGGTCGACGGCTGGGAAGTACTCAGATCCAAGCACTATGGGGGTACCATCGTCACGGTCGCCCGTCCGGAACGGGCATCCCAGAAAGGTGTCTCGTGAGGATTGCGCTCATCCCGGGGTCGTTCGATCCCGTCCACAACGGGCACCTCGAGGTCATCGAGCGAGCGTCCCGGCTGTTCGATGAGGTCGTGGTGGCCGCCCTGCGCAATCCCCAGAAGAGCGCGGCGCTGTTCGACGACGACGAGCGCCGGGAGATGCTCGAGGAGGCCCTGACCCACCTGGCCAACGTGCGCATCGTGGCCATGTCCACGCTGGTGGT
>PMFY01000106.1:0-540 GCA_003157945.1 Acidimicrobiaceae bacterium
CCGGACTCGGACGGCCCGGACCCGGAGGATCCTGAGGCGCCCACCGACCCCGGGACGCACTAGATTGGGGAGGCTCGGCGTCCCGGTCACCACGCGGGAGCGAGGCAACCGGGGAGGACGCAGTGCGTCAGATCGCCATCATCACCGACGACGTCGTCCTCGTGGACGCCGAGCCCGATGCCGGGCGGGGCACCTTCCTCGTCGACCCGTCCGTACTCGAGGACGCGCTGGGCTGGGAGCTCAAGCCGAGCGGACTGTGCCGTGGTGAGGTCTGCGTCCCCGTGCAGGACATGGATGCACTCCGGGTGGGCGATCGCCTGGACGTCGCCGCCGTGGCCGCCGCGGTCCGTCAGCCGGCGGTGGTCGACCTGGACGCCGGCATCGTCGCCGTGGCCCTTCCCGCCGAGCTCCGCCGGCGGGCCCTGACCGACCTCGACGCCCCGCCCTTCACGCTCCCGGACCTCGGGGGGGTGCCCCGCTCGCTCGACGACTGGGCGGGTCGCAAGCGGCTGCTCGTCACCTTCTCGAGCTGGTGCGGCT
>PMFY01000106.1:681-9011 GCA_003157945.1 Acidimicrobiaceae bacterium
ACCGACACCTTCGCCGACTTCACCGGGGCCGAGTCCTCGCCCCACCTCGAGCTGGTGCGCCGGTGGGTGCGCCACGGCGAGCTCCCGCTGGACGCCGCCGAGGCCCGCAACGCGGTGGCCGACCTGGACGACGACGAGGTCCTGGCCAGACTGCACTTCCGCATCGCCGCCGAGGCCCACCGCCGGGGGGACGCCACCACCACCCGAAGCCACGTGCTGCGGGCCGGCGCGCTCGCTCCCGACGACCTGACCATCTGGAGGGCGGGCATGCCCCTGATCGGCGAGGACCCGTTCGGCCAGGACTTCCTCGACCGCTACGACAGCTGGAGGGCGAAGGGCTCGCCCGCCCACGTGCTGCCCGCGGACCTGGGCTCGGGTGCGGCCGGACCGGAGCCCGTGTCGGTGCCCACGTGAGGGTGGAGATCGACGCGGAGGCGTGCACCGGTCACGGCCGGTGCTACATGGTGGCGCCCGCGGTGTTCGCCAGCGACGACAGCGGGTTCGGTGTCGTGGTGGTCGAAGGTCCGCTGGACGCCCCGCAGCTCACCGAGGCCCGGTCGGCCGTGGCCAACTGCCCCGAGCGGGCCGTCCGGCTCGCCGAGCCCGCGGCCCGCTGACCCCGCCACCCCCGACCGGGCGAACGAGCCGACGCTAGGCGGGCCGGGGCTCGCGGGGTAGGCCGAGACCCATCTCGGCGATGATGTTGAGGTTGATCTCGGTGGTCCCGCCGGCGATCGTCGTCTGGCGGGCGGCGGCCAGGTTGTAGGTCCACGGACCGTCCACACCGCCCCCGACGCCGAGCATGTCCACGGCCAGCTCGGCCAGACGCTGCTCGGCGCGACCCCAGGCCAGCTTGGCCAGGGAGCCGTCGGGGCCGGTCGGCTGACCGTTGCGCATCTGGGCCAACGACCGGTTGCACATCCACCGCATGCAGGCGATGTCGGCGTAGACGCCGGCCACGCGGTCCCGGATCCTCGGGTCCTCCAGCGACGGCCGGGCCGCCGGATCGGACAACAGGTTCCCGAGCTTACGGGAGAGCCCGAGGTGGAGCCGGGCCACGCCGGCCCGCTCGAAGCTCAGCGTGGTCATGGCCACCTGCCATCCCTGGTGCAGCGGCCCGAGCAGGGCGTCGCGGGGGACACGGACGTCGGCGAAGAAGAGCTCGCTGAAGGGCTGCTCGCCGGTGATCGTCCGGACCGGCCGGATGTCGATCCCGGATGTGCGGAGGTCGACCAGGAGGCAGCTGATCCCCTTGTGCTTGGGGACGTCGGGGTCGGTCCGCACGTACAGCTGGCACCAGTCGGCCAACTGGCCGAGGCTGTTCCAGGTCTTCTGGCCGTTGACCACGAAGTCGTCGCCGTCGGCCACGGCACTGGTGCGGAGCGAGGCCAGGTCGCTCCCGGCGTCGGGCTCGGACATCCCCTGGGACCAGATCTCGTCCCCCCGCAGCATCGGGCGCAGGAACCGCTCCTGCTGTGCGTCGGTGCCGTACGCCATGATCGCCGGTGCGATGTTGGAGACCCCGATCACGTTGAGCGGGCCCGGCGCCGACACGGCGCTCATCTCCTCGAGGTAGGCGAGCTGCTCGTCGATGTCCGCCCCGCGCCCGCCGTGCTCCGTCGGCCAGGCCGGCGCGGCCCAGCCGGCATCGGCCAGCCGGCGGTTCCAGTCCCGCAGCAGCTCGAGGTCGCCCTCGTCGGGTGCCTTGCCGCCGGCTGCGGCGACCTCCGGGGTGAGCTCACGGTCCAGCCACTCCCGTAGCTCGACGCGGAACCGGTCGGCCGGGCCGGGCTCGGTCGACGTCGGTGCGGTGCGGGTCTGTTCGGTCATGGGTGGCTCCGGTGGCCGACGGTCCACGGGGGAGTGGGGCCGTCGATGGGGACAGGACGCTCTCAAGCTAGCCACTCCACACCGGACGGCACCACGAGGTACCGTCGGGCCGGGCGCCGGCGACGTCGCGCCCGGCATCCGACCGCGGCAGCCCGCTGCCGGCCCGCACGACCAGGAGACCCGCCCGTGCCGGAACTCGACGAACTGCTCGCCGTCCTCGACCTCGATCCCACCGGCGACCGGTCGTGGACGGGCGCCAGCATGGACTTCGGCGCCGGCGCCGTGGTCTTCGGTGGCCAACTACTGGCCCAGACCATCGTGGCCGCCGCCACCGTCGACCCCGCCAAGTCGGTCAAGTCGGTGCACACGGTGTTCGCCCGGGGCGCTTCGACCGATCGACCGCTCGAGTTCGCCGTCGACGTCATGCAGCAGGGGCGGTCGTTCGCCAGCGCCACCGTCACCATCAGTCAGGGGGAACGGCTCTGCACCCGGTCACTCGTGCTGCTGCACGCCCCGGACCCGGACCTGATCCGTCATCAGGACGCCGCCCCCGAGGTGCCGTCCGCCGCCGAGTCCACCCCGTCGGCCCACGGCGCCGGGTTCTGGGAGGTCCGCACGGTGGGTGGCGTGGACATCGCCGACCCCGACGCGGTGGGACCGCCACGACTCGACGTGTGGACCCGGTTCCCGGACGCCCCCGACGACCCGAACCTCAACCAGGCGCTGCTCGCCTTCGCCACCGACGGCTTCCTCATCGGGACGGCGATGCGGCCCCACGCCGGGGTCGGCCAGGCACTGGCCCACCGGTCGATCTCGACCAGCGTCATCACCCACACGCTCACGTTCCACGGGCCGGTGGACGCCTCCGGCTGGCTCCTGCTCGACCAGGAGAGCCCGGTGGCGGGGGCCGGTCGCAGCTACGGCCGGGCCCATGTCTTCGCCGAGGGCGGTGACCTCGTGGCCTCGTTCGTGCAGGAGAACATGATCCGGGCCTTCGCCACCGACCAGGCGCCGCCCCCCGGTGGACGCGCCGCCCACTGACGGCCGGTCGGGCCCGGGCGAGACGTTTGGCAGGACCGGGGAGATGTCCTAACGTCTGCCGAACAACGCCGTCCACCACCGGTGCGGACGGCGCCGGCACGGGGACAGCCGCCCGCGCCGCGACCCACCGGTGGGACGGTGCCGAGACCCCGGTCACGCCGGGGTCGGACGGGTGCGCCGGGCCCACGGGGGCCGGGGGACGGCAGGAGGAGTGGGGGAGCCGACATGGACGACGTACTCGGATACGCGGGCAAGCGGGCCGTGGTGACCGGTGCCGCCTCGGGGATGGGCGCGGCCACGGTCGACGTGCTGGTCCAACTCGGCGCCGACGTGGTCGGCCTCGACCGCGCGCCGATCACCGGGCCCGTGCGCCAGGCCGTCGAGGTGGACCTCCTGGACCCCGACTCGATCGCCGCCGCCGCCGACCGGATCGAGGGTGACGTCGACGCCTTCTTCAACTGCGCCGGGCTCCCCGGCCCCCCGTTCTCGGATCTCGAGACGATGCTGGTGAACTTCGTGGGCGGGCGCGACCTGATCGAGCGGGTGGTGCCGCGGATGCCGTCGGGTTCCGCCGTGGTCTACGTGGCCTCCGCCGGCGGCATCGGCTGGGAGGCCAACCTCGGTACCTTCGCCGAGCTGTTCGCCACGGACTCCTACGCGGCCGGCCGGGCCTGGCTCGAGTCCCACCCCGAGGTGTGGGAGGGGAACGCCTACGCCACCTCGAAGCAGGCCATCAACGCCTGGACCGCCTGGCGGTCGGTGGGGCTGATGAAGGACCACGGTATCCGGCTCAACTGCACCAACCCGGGGCCGACGAGCACGGCCATGATGCCGTTCTTCCACGATGCCGTGGGCAAGGACCTCGTGGACGCGGCGATCGGTCCGGTGGGCCGGTACTCGACGTCCGAGGAGCAGGCCTGGGCCATGGTGCTGATCGGGAGCGCCCGGGCCAGCTACGTGGTCGGGGAGTCGCTGTACGCCGACGGGGGCTTCTACAGCGCCCTGCAGACCGGCCAGATCGACTTCTCGCACCTCATGCCCAGCGAGTAGCTCGGTGGACCTCCGCCCCAGCGACGAGCAGCTGCAGCTGATCGACGCCTTCGGCGCGCTCTACGCCAAGGAGTCGACGGCGGAGCGGGTCCGGGAGGCCGAGCCCCTCGGATTCGACCCCCGGCTCTGGTCCCAGCTGGTCGAACTCGGGGCCCTCGCCATGGCGGTCGACGAGGCGCACGGCGGTTGGGGCGCCACCCTCCTCGACCTGGAGCTGGTGGCGGAGGAGCACGGCCGGGCCCTGGGGCCGGCTCCCCTGTTCGAGGCCCAGGTGGCCTGTCGCCTGCTGGCCCGCACCGATGGTGCCGCCGCCGCCGACCTCCTGGCTGCGGCGCTCGCCGGGGCGCGGCTGCCCACGGTGTCGCCGCGGGCCCCCGCCTCCGGCGGGCTGGCGTTGGTGCCGGCCGGTGCCGTGGCCACCGACGTGATCGTCCGCCTGGACGACCGGTTGATCGTCCTGCCGCTCGGCGACGACCGGACCGTCCCGGAGAACGTCGGCTCCCAGCCCCTGGCCGATGTACCGGTCGATCCGGCGCGCCTGGCCGGAGCCACCGTCCTGGCCGAACGGTCCGGTGCCGAGCTGTTCGACCGGGCCCTCGACGACTGGCTGGTGCTGACGGCCGGGGCGCTCGCCGGCATGGCCGAGCGGGCCGTCCGGATCGGCGTCGACTACGCGGCCGAGCGCGAGGCGTTCGACCAGAAGATCGGGGCGTTCCAGGCCGTCGGACACCGACTGGCCGACGTGGCCACGGCCTCGGCCGGCGCCACCCTCCTGGCCCGCGAGGCGGCCTGGGCCGACGACGAGGAGCCGGGCCGACGCGCCGAGCTGGCCGCCATGGCCTTCTCCTTCGCCGCCGAGGCGGCCAGGGACGCCACCGCGGTGGCCCTCCACGTCCACGGCGGCTACGGCTTCATGCTCGAGTACGACATCCAGCTCTACTACCGGCGCGCCCGGGGCTGGACCAACGTGCTGATGAGCCCGTCGGCCGCGGCGCGTCGCGTGGCCGACCGGCGCTACGGGCCGGAGGGGGCGAGCTGATGGACTTCCGACTCGGGGAGTCGAGCGAGGCACGGCGGGCCGAGGTCCGCGAGTTCCTGGACGCGCACATGAGCCTGGCGTTGGAGGAGCAGGTGTACCGCACCGGTGTCTCCCACGACGGGGACTTCACCCGTGCCCTGGTGGAGCAGGGGTGGATGGCCCCGAGCTGGCCCGTCGAGTTCGGCGGCCAGGGGCTCGACCCCGAGGAGATGGTGGCGGTGGGGGAGGAGCTGCGCCTCGCCGACGCCCCCATGTACGGCATCGGCACCACCATGATGGTGGCCACGGTGATCCGCGCCGTGGGGACCGACGAGCAGAAGGCCGAGATCATCCCGAAGGCGCTGGCCGGCGAGATCGTGATCGTCCTCGGGTTCAGCGAGCCCGAGGCCGGGTCGGACGTGGCCGCCGCCACCACCCGGGCCGTGCCCGACGGGGACGAGTGGGTGATCAACGGGCAGAAGATGTTCACCACCAACGCCCAGATCGGCGACTACGTCTTCCTCCTGGCCCGGACCAACACCGAGGTGGCCAAGCACAAGGGCCTGACCATGTTCCTGGTGCCGCTCCACCAGCCCGGCGTCGAGATCCAGGCGGTGTTCACGCTCTCGGGCGAACGCACCAACATCGTCTACTACAACGACGTCCGGGTGGCCGACGCCTGGCGGATCGGCGACGTCGACGGGGGCTGGCACGCCATGACCGTGGCCCTGACCAACGAGCACGCCGCCGGGTTCGCCGCCGCCATCGACCGCCTGCTGCGGGCGGCCGAGACATGGGCGCGGACGACCACCGACGACGACGGGGTGCCGCGCCTGCAGGACGGGACCGTCCGCGAGGCGCTCGGCCGCACCGCCATCGACCTCGAGGTCTCCCGGCTGCTCCAGCGCCGGGTGGCCTGGATGGCCGCCACCGACCAGGCCATCGTGGCCGAGGGGCCGATGTCCAAGCTGTTCAGCTCCGAGGCGCTGAGCACCCGGGCCCAGGACATGGCCGAGGTGGTCGGCCCGGACGCCCTGCGCAGCTACTTCGATCCCACCGCACCCGCCCACGGCGTGGTCGAGCACATGCTGCGCTTCTCGCTCGGGACCACCATCTACGCCGGGACCAGTGAGATCCACCGCAACATGATCGCCCAGCGGGGGCTGGGGCTCCCCCGGAACCGGTGACCGCCGGCCCGGGTCGCCGATCCATGCCGCCCTTCCCGAACCAGCGGCCGGCGCGTGCCGTCCGCGTCGAACGAATGGAGACACCTTGCCCGATCCCGTGATCCTCGCCGCCTGCCGCACCGCGGTCGGCACCGCCTACCGGGGCACCCTCACCGAGACCTCGGCGTTCGACCTCGCCGAGGTCGTCACCGTCGAGGCGCTGCAGCGGTCCGGCCTGGACGCCGCGGACATCGACGACGTCATCCTGGCCGAGAACCTCTACGGCGGCGGGGTGATCGCCCGCTACGTCACGGCCAAGGCGGGGCTCACCGGTCTGCCGGGGATGGCCCTCAACCGCCACTGCGCCGGAGGGATGTCCGCCGTGCAGGTGGCCGCCTCGTCGGTCGCCGCGGGCATGGACCGCGCCGTCATCGCCGGTGGCACCAACTCCCAGTCGACGTCCCCGTCCTCCCGGTGGCAGGAGCCGGGCGCACCCGAGCCCAGCGAGGGTTGGATCTCCCCCAGCCACCCCGGTACGCCGGAGGCTCCCTCCCTCGACATGTCCATCACCGTCGGGTGGAACACCGCGGTCGAGGCGGGCCTGACCCGCGCGCAGCTCGACGCCTGGGGCTACCGCTCCCACCAGCGGGCCGTGGCCGCCATCGACGAGGGCCGCTTCGTCGAGGAGATCGTGCCCATGACCGTCACCAAGGCCGGGGAGACCCTCGTCTGGGCGGTCGACGAGCACCCCCGCCGGTCCAGCACGCTCGAGAAGATGGCGGCGCTCCCGCCGCTCCACCCCGAGATCGAGGGCTTCTNNTCGAGAAGCTCGCCGGCCTCAAGGTGCTGCACCCCGAGATCGAGGGCTTCTCCATCACCGCCGGCAATTCGGCCGGACTCAACGACGGGGCCGCGGCCGTGTGCGTGGCGTCCGCCGACCTGGCGGCGGCCCGGGGGCTCGCCCCGCTGGCCACCGTCCGTGCGTGGGCGTCGGTGGGCGTGGAGCCCGCCCGCACCGGCATGGCCCCGATCGACGCCATCCCGAAGGCGCTCGACCGGGCCGGGCTCGGCATCGGCGACGTGCACCTGTTCGAGATCAACGAGGCCTTCGCCTCGGTTCCGGTGGCGGCCGTGGCCGCCCTCGGTCTCGACGAGGGGATCGTGAACGTGTCGGGCAGCGGATGCAGCCTGGGTCACCCGATCTCCGCCACCGGGACCCGGATGCTGGTCACCCTGGTCTACGAGCTGCAGCGTCGGGGCGGCGGGATCGCCGTGGCCGCCATGTGCGCCGGCGGCGGCATGGGGTCGGCCACGGTCATCGAGGTGCCGGGCTGAGTCACCCGCCGCCCGGGGCCAGCACGCCGGACAGGCACCAGCGCACCAGTTCGTCGGGCGTCACGGCGTCGGTTCGCGGGTCGACACCGAGGACCCGTCGGTCCAGGATCGACACCAGGGTGTGGGTCACCAGGCGGGCCAGGACCGGCACCGTCAGGTCGTCCCGGAACGTGCCGTCGGCGACGCCGGGCGCCAGGACCTCGGCCACCGTGTCCACGTAGGAGGCGATCACGGCCTCGAACTCGTCGGGTCGGGTGGCCGCCAGGTGCCACTGGAACAGCACCATGCCCCGCGAGGCGGGGTCGTCGGTCTCGGGGGTGCCGAACATGGCGCGGACGAGGGCCTCGAACCGGGCCCGGGGGTCGGACTCGAGGTCGACCCGCTGGCGGACGGTGGTCAGGTGCCGGTGGACGGTCTCCTCGATCAACGCCAACAGCAGGTCGTCCTTGGTGGCGAAGAGCTGGTAGAAGGAGCGGAGCGACAGTCCGGCCCGGTCGACTACCTCCTGGACGGTGAAGTCGGCCCGGCCGGTGGTGCGCAGCAGGTCCACGGCGGCGGCGATGAAGGTGCCGCCCCGGGTGATGGCCTGTTGGCGTGCGGCCTTCAGCGAGCGCTCCATCGTGCGCTCCTGCCACTGAGTGGTCTGCGCACTCTCCTCGGTCATGCACGCACCTCGTCGGTCGGGGGCCGCTCCCGCCGGTCCACCACCGGGCGGGTGGGCTGCCCGACGGGGCCATGGGAGTATAGAGGGGACGTCCCGGCGGGCCCGGACGGACGGCCGGTGGACTACCCGAGGTCGAGTGACCGTCCGATGATCTCCTTCATGATCTCGGTGGTCCCCCCGTAGATGGTGGTGACCCGGGCATCCACGTAGGCCTTGGCGATCGGGT
>PMFY01000125.1 GCA_003157945.1 Acidimicrobiaceae bacterium
GTGCAGAGCACGTCGAGGATGGCCCGGTCCACCTTGTCGAGACCGAGCGCGTCGACGCCGAACACCTCGAGGCCGGCCACGGCCGCCTCGGACGTGATGGCCCCTTCGGCCCGCACCTCCACGAAGTCCCGGACGCGCTTGAGCAGCCGGTTGGCGATGCGGGGCGTGCCCCGGGAGCGCTCGGCGATGCGGCGGGCACCCTCGGGGTCGATGGGCACCCCCAGGATGCCGGCCGACCGGAGCACGATGGCCTCGAGTTCGACGGGGTCGTAGAGGTCGAGCCGGCCGACGAACCCGAACCGGTCGCGCAGCGGGCCGGCCACGAGCCCGGTGCGGGTGGTGGCGCCCACCAGGGTGAACCGGGGCAGGTCGAGACGGATGCTGCGCGCCGTCGGGCCCTTGCCGATCAGGATGTCGAGCTGGAAGTCCTCCATCGCCGGGTAGAGGATCTCCTCCACGGCGCGGTGCATGCGGTGGATCTCGTCGATGAAGAGGACGTCGCCCTCCTGGAGGTCGGTGAGCAGGGCCGCCAGGTCACCGCCCCGGACCAGCACCGGGCCCGACGTCACCCGCAGCCCGACGCCGAGCTCGGTGGCCACGATCCCGGCCAGTGACGTCTTGCCGAGGCCCGGGGGGCCGGCGAACAGGAGGTGGTCGGCGGGCTGCTCGCGCTTGAGCGCCGCCTCGATGACGATGCGCAGGTGCTCGGTCAACTGGCCCTGGCCGACGAACTCGTCGAGGGCCCGGGGCCGGAGCCCGGCCTCGTCGGCCTCCTCGGCCGGGGCCGCCACCGGGTCCAGCGGGCGGGACGGATCGCGCTCGACGCCGGCGTCCACCCCGGGCGGCGCCAGCACCTCCTTACGGGCGTCCGGGCTCACCGGTTGCGCACCAGCTCGCGCAGGGCACTGCGGACGAGCTCCTCCACCGGTGCGTCGGCGCCGACGGCCTCGAGTGCCCCGGCGATCTCCTCGGGGGCGTACCCGAGCTCCGCCAGCGCGGCACGGGCCTCGCCCCGGGCCGATCCCCCGCCGGCCGGGGCCACCGACCCCCCGTCGAGCGACGGGAGGTCCAGGCGGGCCTTCAGCTCGAGCAGGAGCCGCTGCGCGGTCTTCTTGCCCACCCCCGGCACCAGACACAACGTGGCCAGGTCGTCCTCGAGCACGGCCGTGGACAGGGCGGCCGGCGACAGGGCCGACAGGATGGCCAGGGCCAACGACGGCCCGACGCCGTGGGCGCCCAGGAGCGCCTCGAAGCACCGGCGCTCGTCGGCGTGGGCGAACCCGTAGAGCACGATGGCGTCCTCGCGGACGTGGGTGTGCACGTGCAGGAACACCTCGGCGCCCACGGGGCCCAGCCCGGCCAGGGTCGACGTCGGCAGCGACGCCCGGTACCCGACGCCACCCACCTCCACGATGACCTCGCCGGTGGTCGGGCGGTCGAGCAGCGTGCCCCGCAGGGAGCCGATCACGGCACCACCCCGTCGGCCGTGGCCCGGGCCACGGCCCGGCGCAGCGAGTGGGTGGTGAGATGACAGGCGGCCAGCGCCAACGCATCGGCCACGTCGGGCGGACGGGGCGGCTCGGCCAGGCCCAGCACCTGGGCGACCATCCGCTGGACCTGGTCCTTGGTGGCCGAGCCGTATCCGACCACGGCCTGCTTCACCTCGTTGGACGTGTACTGGGCGACCTCGCAGCCGGATTCGGCGGCGGCCACCAGGGCCACCCCGGCGGCCTGACCGGTGGCCATGGCGGTCCGGGCGTTGACCTGGAAGAAGACCCGCTCGACCACGACGGCGTCCGGGCGGAATTCGGCGACCAGGGCCCGCAACTCGTCGGACAGCGTCCGCAGGCGCTCGGGCAGCGGCATGCTCGGCGACGACGAGATCACCCCACCGGCGACGGCGGCCAGCCCGCCGTCACGACGCGTCACCACGCCGTAGCCGCAGCGCGACAGGCCGGGGTCGATTCCGAGGACGAACATGCGTTCGCATGCTAACCGCACGGCGGACCGGGCGGGGTGATCCCCCGGGGGCGGACCGGGTCAGCCCGCGTAGGCCGCCATGATCTCGTCGGGGATGTCGAAGTTGGCGTACACGTTCTGCACGTCGTCGTGGTCGTCGAGCGCCTCGATCAACCGGAGGACCCGCTTGGCCTCCGCCTCGGTGGCCACCTCGACGGTCGACGTGGGCAGCATGGTCAGCTCCGCCGCACCCGGCTCGAGGCCCGCCTCATCGAGCGCGGCGCGCACCGCCATCAGATCGGCGGGGTCGCTGGTGACGACCCACCGCTCGTCCTCGTCCGAGAGGTCCTCGCCGCCCGCCTCCATGGCCACCTCGAGGACCCGCTCCTCGTCCTGGGTCCGCGGCACGGGGACGGCACCCTTGCGCTCGAACTGCCAGCTGACCGCGCCGGGCTCCGCCATCGATCCACCGTTCTTGGAGAACAGGTTGCGGATTTCCGCGCCGGTGCGGTTGCGGTTGTCGGTCAGGCACTCGACGATCACGGCCACGCCGTCCGGCGCATAGCCCTCGTAGGAGATGGCCTCGTAGCGGACGCCCTCGAGCTCGCCCGAGCCGCGCTTGACGGCGCGCTCGATGGTGTCGATCGGGACCGACGCGTCGCGGGCCTTCGTGTACATCGTGCGCAGGCTGGCATTGGCCGTCATGTCGCTGCCACCCTCGCGGGCGGCCACCTCGATCTGGCGGATGAGCTTGGCGAACACCTTGGCCCGGGCGGCGTCCTTGGCCCCCTTCTGGTGCTTGGTGGTCGCCCACTTGGAGTGTCCCGACATGCGTTAGCGCCTCTCCTCTTTGGTCATCTCGACGAACAGCCGCTGCAGCCTACGGTCCGCGGTCAGCTCCGGATGGAAGGCGGCCACCAGGACCGGGCCCTGGCGGCACACCACCGGACGGCCGGGATCGCCGCCGACCCCCGGAAGCGTAGCCAGGACCTCGACACCCGGACCGGCGGACTCGACCACGGGTGCCCGGATGAACACCGCGGGTAGCGGCTCGTCGCCCAGGACCGGGACGTCGACCACGCCCTCGAAGGAGGCGATCTGGCGGCCGTACCCGTTACGGCGGATGGTGAGGTCGATCACCCCGAAGCTCACCTGGTCGTCCCGTCCGTCGAGCACCGTGCGGGCCAGCAGGATCATGCCGGCGCAGGTACCGAAGACGGGCAGGCCGGCTTCGAGCTCCTCGTCGAGCGGACCGGTCAGGCCCGACGACCCGAGCAGCAGCGACAGCGTCGTCGACTCGCCTCCGGGGACCACGAGGCCCGTGAGCCCGGCGAGGTCCTCCGGGCGCCGGACCTCGCGCACGGACTCGCCCAGGTGGCCGAAGGCGGCGGCGTGCTCGCGGACGTCGCCCTGGAGGGCGAGGATGCCGATGGTCACCGGCCCGGGCCCCCGGGGTGGCGGGGGCGGACCGGACTACCAGCCACGGTCGGCCAGGTGCACGCCGAGGGTGCCGATCTCCTGGCCGGCCATGGCGTCGCCGAGGCCGGTGGACACCTTGGCGACCAGGTCGGCGTCGGTGTGGTGGGCGGTGGCCTCGACCACGGCCCGGGCCATGAGGGACGGGTTCGAGCTCTTGAAGATGCCGGAGCCGACGAAGACCGCCTCGGCACCGAGCTGCATGACGAGGGAGGCGTCGGCCGGGGTGGCGATGCCGCCGGCGCAGAAGAGCGGCACGGGCAGGCGGCCCGTGGTGGCGATCTCCTGGAGCAGGCCGATGGGGGCCGCCAGCTCCTTGGCCCACCCGTAGAGCTCGGCCGAGTCCGCCTCGGTCACCTTGCGGATGTCGCCCAGGATCGACCGGAGGTGGCGCACGGCCTCGACGATGTTGCCGGTGCCGGCCTCGCCCTTGGAGCGGATCATGGCCGCCCCCTCCGAGATCCGCCGCAGCGCCTCGCCCAGGTTGGTGGCGCCGCACACGAAGGGCACCTCGAAGTTCCACTTGTCGATGTGGTGGGCCTCNNCGATGCGGGCCTTGGCCATGACCGGGACGGTCACGGCGGCCTTGATGCCCTCGATGAGCGCCGGGTCGCTCATGCGGGCCACGCCCCCGTCGCGCCGGATGTCGGCCGGGACCCGCTCGAGGGCCATGACGGCCACCGCGCCGGCGTCCTCGGCCACCTTGGCCTGCTCGGCGTCGACCACGTCCATGATCACGCCGCCGCGCAGCATCTCGGCCAGGCCGCGCTTGACGGTGAAGGTGCCGGTGGGGCGGTCGCCCGGCGGCACGCCGGGGAGCCTCGGAGGGGTGGACATGCACCCCATTCTACCGCCGGCCGTACGCCCCGATCCCGGGAGCGACGGCCGGTACCCGGGGTTCCCCGCACGCCGCGGCCGCCAGGCGGCATGATCGTAGGTGGTGGAACCCCTCCCTCCTCGGGACACGCCCGCGATCGAGCCGACCCCGGCGGCCACCGACGACGGGGCCGTCGGCGCCGTGCCGGACGCCCGGACCGGGCCGGCCGACCACCGGTCCGGGGTGACCGAGACGGTGGGGGTGATGTTCCGCCGCGACACGCTGTACATGGCGGCCTCGTCGCTGCAACTGCTCTCCGGGGTGCTCGTCACGCCGTTCATGACGCGGGTCCTCGGGGTGCACCAGTACGGCATCTTCGCCGCCGACCTGGCCCTCCTCTACATCCTCTCCTACACCGCCAACCTCGGCCTCAACATCGGCATCCAGCGCCTGTACAGCCAGGAGGACGGCGAGCGCCGGAGTCGCAACCTCCTGGCCGCGTCCCTGGTCCTGGTCTCGTCGGTGACCGCACTGGTGTACGTCACCGGGCCGCGCTGGAGCCCCGTCCTCGGCTTCGGTGACTTCCCGCTGTCGACCCGCCTCGCCGTCGTCTGGGCGGGGCTCTTCGCCATGACGTGGATCTGCCTGGCCGTCCTCCGGTGCCACGAACGGCTGCTCGTGTTCACCGTCGTGTGCCTCCTGCAGGCCATCGTCGGCATCGGCATCGGCACGGTGGTGGCCTTCCTCCACCTGCACCTGGCCACCGACGTCCTGTGGTGCGCCCTCGCGACCCAGGCGGTGGCCGTCCTGTTGTCCCTGTCGACCGTGACCCCCCATGGGCGCGGCCTGTGGGACGTGCGCACCGTCGGTGCGACACTGCGGTTCTCGCTGCCGATCGTCCCCCTGCAGCTCTCCACCTTCGTGCTGTCGGCATCGGACCGGTTCATCGTGCTGCGCGACCTCGGGCCGGGCGCCACCGGCCGGTACCAGGTCGCCTACACGCTCGGTGCCGTCGGGATCAGCCTCCTCACCTTCCTCAACCTCGCCTGGCTCCCCCGCATCTTCTCGATCGCCGACCGGACCACCCGGGCCGCGGTGCTGTCCGCCAGTCGCGACGGCCTCTACCGACTGCTCGTCCCCGTGACCGTCGGCCTCGCCCTCGCCGGGCCGATCCTGCTGCGGATCTGGGCGCCCCGGACCTTCCGGACCGAGCAGCTGCTGCCCGTCATCGTGCTCGTGGTCGCCGCGACGATCCCGGTCTGCACCGCATTCGTGCACTCGCGGGTGCTGCTCTCCGAAGGCCGGTCCGCCGTCGTGGCCGTGGTCACCCTCGTGGCCGCCGGCGTCAACGTGGCGCTGAACCTCGCCCTGGTGCCGCACCTCGGGATCAACGGGTCGGCCCTGGCCACGACGGTCAGCTACACGGTCCTGGCCATGGCCATGGCCGCCCTGAGCCGGCTGCTGCTCCCCCTGGCCCGGCCCCCCGCCCGACTCTGGGGGGCCCTGCTGGCGGCGGAGGCCGTCGTCCTGGCCTCCGGCCGGCTCCCGGTCCACGGACCCTGGCTCGTCGTCCGGGTCGCGGGCGTCGCCGCGGCGGTGGTGACGGCGGTCGCCACACTCCGCGAGCTCCAGTCGACCTGACGGATCACCCCGGGAGGGGCGACCGGTCCGGCGGGTCGGCGGGTGGCGGGAGCGGCCCCACCGGTGCGGCCCGGGAGGACCGGTAGCCGTAGGTCGACCGCACCGGCCAGGTGAGCCCGGACACCAGCAGGTGCCGGGCCGTTCCCATCTGGAGCAGCCACCGGTCGTCCCGCTCGACCGGCGCGCCCTCGACGGCGAACCTCGACGGGTTGCCGGCGATCCCGTGACCGACGGCCAGGCCCGGAGCCGGCCGGTAGGAACGGCCGACCAGGGCCATGCAGGTGCGCAGGGTGCGGTCGACGTCGTCGACGTAGTCCTCGTACCGGACGACCTCGGTGGGGACCCCCCGGCGGACCAGGTGCCGGTACAGGAGGTTGAACACGTCCCACCGCACGCCCACCTCGACCGGTGACTGGGCGGCCATCACCCGATCCCCCGTTCCGGTCGCCGAGTGGGGGCGCCGGACCGGCCGGCTCCACGAGTGCACGACGGCCGACGGGTGACGGACCAGGTGCACCACCCGGAGGTCGATGCCCGCGGTGCCGGCCAGCAGGTAGGCCCACGCCGGATGTTTGGACGAGTCGATGACGAGTGACGAACCCGAGACGTCGGCGATGATCGGGTACAGGTCGGCCAGCACCGACCGGGCCCGGGCGACCAGGGGTCCCCGCCCCGCCAGGATCACCGGCAGCTCCCGCCGGGCGTTGACCCGGGTGAAGAAGGTGACGAGCTCGCGCCCCGCGGAGGTGTCCCACCCCCCGACGAGCCGTCGGCCGACCTCCGACCAGAGCGCGCAGTCCCGGACGCCCTGGCCGCAGCCGCACAATTCGGC
>PMFY01000483.1 GCA_003157945.1 Acidimicrobiaceae bacterium
ATCGGGGGTGGCGTCGCCCTCGTGTTGTGGTCGCCGAACCTGGTGTGGCAGCTCACGAACAACCTGCCGGGTCTGGCGATGGCGCGTTCGCTGCGCATCGAGCACTCCGGATCGGGCGACTACGCGAGCTTCGTGCCCGCCCAGGTGATCCTCGTCGGACTCCTGGCGTTCCCGATCGTGGTCGTCGGCATTCGCCACCTGATGCAGCGTCGGGAGCTCCACTTCGCACTGGTCACCATCGGGCTCGTCGTGGCGTACGTGTTCGTGGTGATTCCCGGTCGTCCGTACTACACAGCCGGGACACTTCCCCTCCTGTTCGCGGCCGGAGAATGCTGGGTCGAGCACCACCGATCGGCGCGGACCCGCCGGAGGCTCTGGCTCGCCGCGCCGATCGTCGGGGCGGTGCTCACGGTGGCGTTCGTCCTGCCGGTGTTGCCGATGTCATCCTTCGCCCGGATGACGTTCTTGCACAAGACCAGCTACGACCTGGGCGAGACCGTCGGCTGGCCGCAGTTCACGAGTCAGGTCGGTTCCGTCTTCGACGCACTCCCGGCCCAGGAGCGCCGGCAGACCTCCATCTTCACGGCCAACTACGGCGAGGCGGGCGCGCTGACGGTCTACGGGCCCCGCGACGGCCTGCCCGAACCCCTCTCCGGCCACAACTCCTACTGGTCCTGGGGTCCGGGTGACGCATCAGATCAGGTGGTCGTGGCCGTGGGCAGCGTGGGCCAGCTGCGGCCCCACTTCGCCGCGTGCCGGTTCGACGCCACGATCCACAGTCCCCACGATGTCGACAACGACGAGAACGGAACGGGGATCTGGACCTGCACCGGACCCCGGGGGACGTGGTCATCGTTCTGGGGCGACCTGCGCCACTACGGCTGAGCGTGGGCCCCGGGTCCGGTCAGGGTGCACTCAGGCGGGCCGGTCGAGCCACGGCCCGTGAGCCAGGGGCAGGCCGGGTCGCCGGTGCGGGACGTCACGGTGACCCACTCAGCCGTCCACGGCTTCCGGGAGCTGTCGCTTGTCCATCTTCGAGCGTCCGCTGATGCTCCGCCGCCGGGCTTCGGCGTAGAGCTGGTCGCGGGTCCTGCCGCCGGCGCCGGAATGGGACCGGAGCCCACCCCGCCGGCTGGACGAGATGTCGCGGGTGGAGCTCGTCGAGGCCGACCGGGTTTCACCGGGCCGGGCCCGCTCCTTGTTGACCGTACGGGCGGCGTTGACCGTACGGGCGGCGACCTCCTCGGCCAGGCGTTCGGAGTCGCCCCAGCCCTCCCGCCCCTCCTGGATGTGCTCGAACTGCCGCTCGCACTTCCTGCTCCATGCCCTGGGCATCGTCTGCCTCCCGTATCGGTGTCCATCCCGCGGTGCCCACCGGCGGACCCGCCAAACCGACGTGTCCCGTGCGGTCGACAGCCACCCTGCGGTGACGCGTCGACGGGAGGCGCGAGGGGTCCCGACCTAGTTCGTCGTGCCCCGGTCGCGGGGCGCGACGTCGCCGCTGTTCACCAGCTCCGCATCCGCACCGGAGGGATGCAGGGACAAGCGGAACCACACGGTCTTCCCGCGTCGCCCCCCACCCGGCGGTGGGGAGATCCCCCATTCGTCGGAGAGCTTGTCGACGATCCTCAGGCCACGCCCGTGTGGCTCGCTCGACGGCGGTGCCTGCAGGACGGGGGTGCCCTCCCCGCGATCGCTGATCGAGACGAACATGCTGCCGTCGGACCGCTCCACTGAGACCGCGAAGCCGCCGGACGCGTGCACCAGCGCGTTGGTGGCCAACTCGGAGACCATCAGGGCGACCGAGTCCTGGATGTCCGCCGGGGCGTCCGCCATCATCCCGGTCACGAACGTCCGGGCCGCACCCACGGACGCGTCCACCGCGCTGAATTGCTCCGTCGTCGTCATGGGGACAGGCCGAAGTGTTCGAGGAGACCGGTCGCCTCCAGGACCCGGTGGACGATCGGTGGCACGTTGACCAGTCGGACCGCGCCGACGTCGTTGGAGACCTGGACGAGCAGCGCGATCCCTGAGCTGTCCATGAATGTGAGCTCCCCGAGATCGAAGGTGACACGCGAGGACGCGCCGGTCAGGTAGTCGTGGATACCCGCTCTGGTCGTCTCCACACTGGCCAGATCGAGTTCGCCGGCGAGGTGGATGACCGGATGGGACGGGTCCTCGAGGGAGGCAGTCACCCGGACGTCGGGACGATCGGCTACCGACACGGTGGCGCTCCCACCCGTCGTCGGTCGGCCACTCGTCGCGCGTCCGGTGCGCCAGCTGCGTGCCTCATGAACACCACGTCCGTGTCCTCCTTCCGCCGCCTCACCGTTCGCCCGGGGCCGCCATCCCAAATTACCTGGCCGACCGCGGAATTTGCGAGCCTCCCGGAACTGCGGCCCCGGCCTCCCCGCTGGCCGTCGGCGCCGTCGGGCCCGTCCACCGGAACGCCAGGACGGCGACGTCGTCGGCGGCGCCGTCCGGCCCGAGCGTGGCGGTGAGCCCGGCGAGCAGCTCCTCGACGGTCGCCGAGTCGCCGTCGGCCGCCCGGACCAGGCGGTCCAGGCCCAGGTCGATGTACTCCCCGCGTCGCTCCACCAGCCCGTCGGTGAAGGCGACCAGGGCCGAGCCGCTCGCCAGCTGCACCGTGGTGGCGCGGTACGTGCAGGCCGTCACCCCCAGGGGCAGACCCACATCGGTCGCCACGAACTCGGTCGAGGTCCCGGTCACCAGGATCGGGCGCAGGTGGCCGGCATTGGCCAGGGTGATCTCCCCGGTTGCGCTGTCGCCCAGTCCGACCAGCACCGTCGCCAGGTGGCCGTCCCGGTTGACGTTCAGCTGACGGGAGCACATCGCCAGGACCTCGTCGGGCGGATGGCCCTCGGTCAGGTAGGCCCGGATGGTGAACCGCAGTCGGGCCATGATGGCCGCCGCCTCCACGCCCTTGCCCGAGACGTCACCCACGGCGAAGGCGAAGTGGCCTTCGTCGATCTCGATGAGACTGAACCAGTCGCCGCCGATCTCCAGTCCGTGGGTCCCGGCCAGGTAGGTGGTGGCGACCTCGAGGTTGGGGACGGGCGGATTGCGCTGCGGAAGGAGGGCCTGCTGCAGCGCGCCGGCGATCGAGCGCTGCTCGTCGTAGAGCCCGTCCAGCTGCCGGTAGAGGGTGGCGATGGTCTCCGCGTCCTGCTCGGCCTTCCGTCGACGCCCCACCAGGAGGTAGGTCACCACCGCCGTACCGGCGGTGACGAGCAGGCCGCCGACCAGGAACACCCAGGGGAGCGCGCCGCCCAGGGCCCCTCCCAGAGCGCCACGGGGCGCGGCGACCAGGGTGACGCTGGAGTCGCCGAAAGGGATCGAGACGCGTGCGATGTCACCGGAGAGGGGGAGCTGCGACAACGGCAGGTCGGTGGTGGCCAGGGCCGACAGGTCGGTGGTGGGACCGAGGTAGGTGGCGAAGTCGAGGTCCGAGAAGGCGGAGGTGCTCTCCGCCGGCACGACGCGGTCGGCCGGGATGGCCCGTTCGGCATAGATGGCGGCGGACGCCTTCGGATCGGCGATGGCGTAGCCGACGCGCTGCGCGCCGTTACGCGGTACGGGCGCCACGGCGAACGTCGTGCCGGTCAGCGACCTGTGGATGAGGTCGAGTGCCCCGGGCGAGCCCTGCGACAACAGCGGCTCGGCACCCGCGGTGGCGACGGGCCGCCAGGTGGATCCGTCGGACTCCCAGAGCACGGCCGAGACGAACGCACCGTGCGGTCCGACGTAGGAAGAGGCGAACCGCTCGAACTGGACCGTGCTGCCCCCGGTGGCGCCCTCGATCTGGAGGGCGGTCTCGAGGGGATTGCGGAGGCTCAGGATCGTCGAACTCAGGACGGCGGCGGCCTGACGGGTCTGGACCTCCAGCAGGCGGTGCTCGTTGTGGCGGTTGAGGGTCCACGCCGTCCACGACACGGTGAGCGTGATGACGAGTCCGATGACGGCCACGATCACCGTGGCCCGGGCCGGGGCCATGCCGCCCGACCGGGGCACGTCGGTCACGACCGGTCCTCCGGGGTCCCCGGTGCCGGGCACCCCATTCGATACTGCGACTGCCGTCACCTCACCCCCTGAATCGACGTGCTGTTGATGATGGCGGGACCGACTGCGGTAGGGCGACCATGGTGGCAGTCCGACCGGCCGCGAGCAACCGGTCCACCCGTCGACGGGGTGCGGCGCCGACGCCGGCGCGCCACATCGTCGGGGGAGGCCACGCCGACGGCCGGCTCCCGTCGGGGCACGCCGCGCACCGCCGCCCCACCTGGTGCCGATCGTCCTCGACGACCGGGCGACCGGCCCCGGTCCGCCCGCCGTAACCCGGAATAGTCCCTGTTCAGCGGCTCGGATAGTGTGCGCAGGGCAGGTACGGATGTTCCGGATCGCGTCGGTCGAACAGCCGGACGCCGGGACCCGGCGAGTCCCCGGGCGGCGTCGTTCGTCGGCCGTCCCGGGACGTGAGTGGAAGGGGAGCACCATGACCGAGGCAGCGCACAAGCAGGCGGTGCTCGACCAGTTCGCCACCTTCCTGAACCCGCAGAAGGTACGGGTCATGAAGGCGGCGGGGCTCGACATCATCGAGGGCGAGCGATCGGGCCCCTGGGTGTGGGACATCGACGGCACCCGCTACCTCGACTGCTTCACCTCCGCCGGCTCCTTCAACGTCGGCCGTCGCCACCCGCGGGTGGTGGCGGCCGCCCACGCGGCGGTGGACCACCTCGACAACGGCAACTTCCTCCTGTGCTCGGAGCAGAAGGCGATGCTGGCCGCCAAGCTGGCCGAGGTCACACCGGGCGACCTGTCCTGCACCATGTTCGGGTCCGGTGGGGGCGAGGCCATCGACTTCGCCGTCAAGCTCGCCCGCGGGTCCACCGGCCGCCCGACCATCGTCTCCACGGTCAACGGCTACCACGGGCACACCGGGTTCGCACTGTCGGCCGCCGGCCGCCCGTCCTTCCGCCAGCCGTTCGAGCCACTCATGCCGGACTTCGTCCAGGTCCCCTTCGGCGACCTCGACGCCCTGACCGCCGTCCTCGACGAGCGGACGGCGGCGGTGCTCCTCGAGCCCATCCAGGGGGAGGGTGGCATCGTCGTGCCGCCCGACGGGTACCTGGCCGGCGTGCGCACCGCGTGCGACCGAGCCGGCGCCCTCCTGATCCTCGACGAGATCCAGACCGGACTGGGACGGACCGGCCGCTGGTGGGCCTGCGAGCACGACGGGGTGGTCCCCGACGTGATGACCACGGCCAAGTCGCTCGGCGGCTCGCTGGTGCCCATCTCCGCCACGGTCTTCACCGAGGGCCTCCGGGAGTTCCTGATCCCCAACCCGTTCATCCACCTGTCGACCTTCGGTGGGTCGGACCTCGCCTGTGCGGTCGCGCTCGAGGTCCTGGCCGTGATCGAGGAGACCGGTCTGGTGGAGCACGCCGCGGCCATGGGCGAGCGGCTCTTCGCCGGACTCCGGTCCATCGCCGCCGCCCACCCCGAGGTGATCACCGAGGTCCGTGGTCGCGGGCTCATGGCCGGGATCCAGTACGTCGAGGACTCGCTCGGACCCCGCATGTCGTACCACCTGGCGCGGCACGGCGTCCTGGCCATCTACAGCGGCAACCAGCCGGCCGTCATGCGGCTCATGCCGACGCTGGTCATCGGCGAAGAGGAGGTGGACTTCCTGCTGGAGGCGCTCGACGGTGCCATCAACGACCTGGTGGCCGGCGGCGGCCCGGAGGAGTCGGCACCGGCCCGGCCGAGGCGTCGACCGGTGCGGGCCACCGGGTCGGCCACGGACGCCACGGTGCCCGCGGGCACGCAGGCCTGAGGAGGGGACGATGGCCGACTGGGACGAGCTCGCCGAGGCGCTCGCCGACTACACGATCAGCTGCAACGAGAACGAGCGGCTCCGCCGGATGCAGCGCGACTGGTCACGGGTCCTGCACTTCGTGTGCTCCGACAGCGGGGTGCTCTTCAGCATGGAGGTGGACCGCGGGGAGATCCTGGCCACGCCCGAAGGCCATGTCGGCACCCCCGACATCGTGGTCACGACCCACTCGGAAACGTTCTGCGACATGTTCTGGGGCGACCTCAACCCGGTGCAGAAGTACCTGCGGGGGGAGATCACGGTGAAAGGGTCGCAGGAGGACGTGATGCGCCTCGACGCCATCAGCGCCGTCATCTGGCCCGACGCCTGATGCCGGGCGCCTGATGGCCGACGACCGCGGGCCCACCTCGGCGCCGCCGTTCACCCTGCGCCGCTCGGTCACGACCGCCACCGCCACCGCCACCTCGGCGGGGCTGGCCTTCGCGGCCATCGACTACCTCGGCGTCGTCTCGATCCTGGCCTACGCTCCCGGGGCGACCGCGGCCGTGGCCATCCTCGTCGGTGGCCTGATGGTGGTGCTGGTGGCCGGCATCTTCGCCGAGCTGAACGGCCTCTACCCGTCGGCGGCCGGGATCCGGCTGTACCTCGGTCGGGCCGTCGGCCACCGCACCGCGCTGTCGGTCACCTTCACCTACATGACCACGGTCGTCCTGGTGATCGCCGCCGACGCCTTCCTGATCGGCGCGGCGATCCGCCACGTGCTCCACGAGCCGGCCGCCCTCGCCTACCTGTGGATCGCCGTGCTGCTCGGACTGGCCCTGGCCGCCAACCTGCGCGGCGTGCGGATGGCCGGCTGGGTGCAGACGCTGGTGACGTACACGGTCCTGAGCGGGACGGCCGTGCTGTCCGTCGTGGCGATCTTCCACCGCGGCCACGCGTTCCACGAACCCTTCGCCCTCTTCGGCAACGGGGCGTTCTCGGGGGTCCAGGCCGTCGCCTTCGCCCTCTTCCTCTATGCCGCCTTCGAGTGGGTCACGACCACGGCGGAGGAGGCCCGGACGCCCCGCGTCATCACCCGGGCGCTGTTCATCGCCCCGCTGCTGATCTGGGTCGTGGCGACGCTCTTCGTCCTGGCGCTGACGCACCTGGTCCCCTTCGCCGTGCTGCACCACAGCGCCTACCCGCAGCTGCTGATGGGCAAGGCCGCGCTCGGCACCATCGGTGAGCTGTGGATGCTCGCCCTGACGGTGCTGACGGCGCTCAACACCTTCAACGGCGGCTTCCTGGTGGCGTCGCGCTTCATCTACGCGGCCGCCCGGGAGAACACGCTGCCGCGGCAGTTCGCCAAGCTGAACCTCAACGCCGTGCCGTGGCTGGCCGTCTGCGTCCTGGCCGGGGTGTCGGCCATCGTGGCGGCGCTGGTCTTCGCCACCGGCCAATGGCTGCTGCTGGTCGCCGTGGGGGCCGCCATCGAGGCGGCCATCTACGCGCTCGGGTCGGTCTGTCTCCTGGTGCTGCGCCGGCGCGAGTCCCGCGAGCGCCCGTTCCGGCTCATCGCCGGCCGCCCGCTGGCCTCGTTCGGCGCGGTGCTGTTCACCGTGATGTTCCTGGCCACGGGCCTGTCCGACCCGAAGCATCCGAGCCACCTGTCCGTGGTGCCGCTGGCGGTGATCCTGGTGCTCGGCGCCCTGTCCGTCGGCTACGTGCTCCTGTACGTGCCGAAGCTCCAGGCGGCGGCCGCGGTGCGGGCGGCGGCCAACCGGCCGAAACGGCGGCCGCCACGCCCGACGGCGACGTCCGGCGACGGTGCGCCGGTGACCGGGGCCTGATGGCTGGTCCCGAACCCCCCGCGGCCCGTCGCCCGGGGGTCCGGTAGCCTGCCGCCATGGTCGCCGAACCGTCGGGGGTGAAGGTCCCCGGGCTCGAGCCGGTGTTCCGGCACCTCGACGATCCGGACGTGCCGTGGCAGCAGGTGCGCGCCGTGCGCCGGGCCGACGGAACCATGGCCTCCGTGTGGGAGAAGTGGCTGGCCTTCTCGGCGGAGCCCCTCTACCTCTCGCTCTACGCCCGGTGGGACCCCGGGGTCATCCAGCGCCGGCACGGGCACCTCAGCCCGCACGTGCTGATGGTCCTGGAGGGCGAGATCCTCTGTGGCGACCGTCCCTGCCCCGCAGGTACCCACGTCGAGCTCCCGCTGGGCGCCGCCTTCGGTCCGTTCGTGGCCGGCCCCGAGGGCGCGGTGCTGTTCGAGGTGATGATGGGCGACCCGAGGGGGTGGGGCGACGACCCCGCCTCCTTCGACGCCGCGCTCGCTGCGCACGGGGCGGAGGCGCTGCCCGATCCGCCCATCGATCTCCCCGCGTGGCTCCAGGACCAGCGCGACCGCTGGATCACCGACTGACCGGTCAGGTGCCGGTGCCCACGAGCGTCACCGTGATCGCCCCGCCGCCGTTCGACTTGAAGACGTAGGTGTCCGACGCCGGACCGCGTGCGGTGGGTCGGAAGGTGACGGTCTGGTGGACGAACGTACCCGGGTTGATCGTGAGCCCCTCAGGCATCGGGACGGCCGCCGCGAAGGCGCCACTCGGTGCGAGGGCGCGGGTGATGATGAGGGCCACGGTGCCGCTGTTGCCGACGTCGAACGAGACGTCCGCCGAGGAGCCGACCGGCACCTGCCCGGCGTCGACCGTGGTGGCGCTGACCGCCAGGCGTGGGTAGCCGGTCACCGCGGTGCCCGTGATCGGCAGGGTTACCGAACCGTGGTCGGTCGCGACCGAGAGGGCCGAGGGGTAGGTCCCGGCGACCGACGGGTCGAAGCTGACGGAGAGCGCGACCGTCTGGTGGGGGGCCAGGACGGTGCCGGGCCGGGGGGCACCGTCCAGCGAGTACGGGGCGCCGCCCAGGGTGACCCCGGTGACCGTCTCGGGCCGACTCCACGAGTTGGACACCGTCGCGGTCAGCGTCAGGCCCCCGGCCCCCGTCAGGACCGTGCCGAAGGCCAGGGGCTGGGCCGACCTCAGCAGTCCGGGCGCACTGCCGTACCCGGCGAGCGGGACCGAGTCGGTCCCCGCGCTCGTCGTGAGTGTCAGGTCGGCGATGACTGGTCCGGGCCCGGTCGGGGTGAAGGTGATCCGGAGCGGGACGTGCCCGCCGGCGGCCACGCGGGTTCCCAGAGGCGGTTGGGTCACGGTGAACACGCCCCCGGGCACGGTCTCGGTCCCTGACGCGGGTATCGAGGTCGGTCCGGCGGTGGCCCCGGCCGGGACGGTCGTGGAGGTCGCGGGCCCGCCGGTCGGGTCCGGACTCGTCGAGGCCTGGTAGCCGCTCACGTCGGCCTGACCGGTCAGCGTCGTGGCCTGGGTCGCAGTGGCGTCCACGGTGACGGTGCGGCTCGAGCCCACGGCCACCGAGCCGAAGTCGACGGGCGCCGCCGACACCGCGGGGGCCGATGACGAGCCGAAGGCGAGGAACCGGCCGTTCCGGGTGCCGACGAAGATGCGGCCGTTCCAGGCGGTGGGCACCGAGAACTTGGAGGCGGTGCCGATCGGTCCCGACCACAGCAGGGGGAGCACGCCGCCCGACGGGATCGCCCCGTAGGCGCGCAGTTGCGCCCTGGTCCCACTAGGGCCGCTGCTGTAGACGACCCAGACCACGGCGCTGCCGGCCGTGGTCCCGTTGCTGGTGACCAGCGGGGAGCCCGACGTGTACCCGAACGAGCCGGAGCTGGTGCCCGCCGACGTGAGCTGGGGGAGGCCCTGCCCGTTCACTCCGTAGGAGAGGGCGCGCAGGTAACCGCCGCCACCGCTCTCGAGGACGTAGACCCAGCCGCCCTGGCCGCCGTAGACGGCGGGGTGGCCCCACACCCCCTGGTAGGGCCCGATCTCCTGCAGCACGGCGTCACCCCCGCCGGCCCCCTGTTGGAAGCCGCCCATGTCGGACGCGTCGACCAGGAAGAGCCTGCCGTCCTTCCCCACCTGCACCAGGAGCTGGGGATGGGCGGTGGTGCCGAAGTAGGACGTGGGCAGGGCGACGGGGCCGCCCGAGCCGAAGTCCTGGTCGTTGGCGTCGAGGGTGGACGCGTCGCTGGGCGCGAAGAACTGGGTCGGGGTCAGCGCACCGGAGGAACCCACCGTCAGGCCGACGAGGGACTCCGAAAGCGTCGCCGGTGGGTCGTCCGACGCGGCGGGCTGGGGGGACACGCCGTTGCCGGTGGCCAGGACGATGTTGTTCGGACCGAGGGAGACGAGGCCGCCGCCGCTCTGCCAGATGCCGGCTTCCGAGTTCTGGTCGGTGCCGATGCCCGACTCGTCGCTCCACATGGTGGTGATGGCGTGGGAGCCGGTGCCGACCCCGACCACGACGCCCCGGTAGGGGGGGATGTCGCAGTCGGAGGCGAACGCCGCGTACACGGTGCCGTTGAGGAGGAGCAGCCCGGGACGCTGTTGCGAGTACTCGTCGTTGAACGGCACGGAGGGCGTGTTGACCGGAGTGCCCGTGATCTGCACCGGGAACCCGGGTGCCTCGGCGCCCGTGGCGGCGTAGACCGCTTGCAGGTACCAGTGGGCACCCGACAGGCCCTTGCCGGTCTCGATCCGGGTGGTGAGGTACACGATACCGGTGGCGGGATCCTCGACCGGCGTGGAGGTCGAGCCGATGTCCGGCGTGAGGTCCGAGCAGCCGATCGTCTTGGCCAGGAACGGCTGGCCGAAGGACCGCTGCCAGACGATGGCGCCGGTGGTGGCGTTGACGCCGTAGGCCATGGCCTTCTCGGTGGTCACGATCGCGGTGCCCGCCACCACGAGCGGCTGGGCGTAGATGGCCCCGGACAGCCGGGTCGAGAAGATCTTGCCGAACGACCCCGATTGGATCGCGGTGGGACTGAGCGCCGGTTCCGACGCGTCCCAATTCGTCCGGAGGTTGGAGTAGGCGGCCGTGGTCACGTCCGCCGGCCCGCTGGCCAGTGCGTAGACGATCGGCACGGTGGCCCCCGCCAGGACGACGAGGCCCGCAACGCCCACAGCAATCAGTCGTCGACCCCGCACACCATGCCCCCCTGTCGTCCCCATCCGAGGTTAACAAGGCCGTCGGCGCGGGAGCAACGGGGGGCGACGCGTGTCGGGCCGGCGTGACGGGGAGTCCGGGCGGACCCCGACGGGTGCGGGGGCTAGCGTCGGATCCGGTGATCGAGATCCTGCGGTTCCGGCTCCGGAGCGAAGCCGACGTCGAGGCGTTCCTCGCGGCGGACAAGGTCCTGCAGACGGAGTTCGCCTACCGGCAGCCCGGCCTCCTGCGCCGCACGACGGCGAGGGGTGAAGGATCGGACTGGGTCGTCCTGACCCTGTGGGACTCGGCGCCCTCGGCCGATGCCACCGATCCCCTCCGGGCCGACCACGCCGCCTGCCGGAGCTTCCGGTCTTTCATCGACATCGAGACCGTGCACTCGGAACGGCTCGTCGAGCTGGACTGACGGCACTACTGCTGCACCAGTCCCACCGGGTTGCCCTCCGGGTCGGTGATGAACGCCACCGTCGGTCCGTCGGGGAGGTCGACCGGCTCGACCGTGACCGCGGCGCCCAGCTCCCGGGCCAGCGTCAGTGAGGCGGCGAGGTCGCGCACCTGGACGTAGAGGACGACCGCACCGGTGTCTCCGGATCGGATGTGTCCCGCCGGACCGGGCTCAGGGCCACCGAGTCCCGCCCCCACCTGCATCAGCGCCCCGTCCGAGATGTCCCAGTTGAACAATTGGCGGTAGAAGGCGGCCTGCGCGGGCGCGTCGCGGGCCACGATCTCCCAGTGGACGATCGGTCTCGCCCAGTCGGCACCCATCTGTCGCCTCCGTGGATCGTCCCCTCCGGCGGCTGCGTTCCCGCCGACCGACCCGGCCCGCCGACCGGACCGAGGTCGGCCACCGCCCGTGTCTGCCCAGAGCGTAGGGGATGGACCCCGGTCACCGTCGTCCGGATAACTTCTCCCCATGCCACCGGATCCGACGCCTCCCGGAATCTCGGACATGTGGCTGTTCTCCAACTGCTCGAAGGGGGAGCTGGGGGCCATCCGGTCCTCGGCCACCCGCGCCTCACTCGCCGCCGGCCAGCTGGTCATCAAGGAGGACGAGCCGGGCACGTACTTCTTCGTGATCGTCAGCGGTACGGCCGAGGTGCGGCGCAAGGGGCACCGGGTCGCCCGCCTCGGACCGGGCGACTACTTCGGCGAATTGTCGCTCCTCGACCGGAGGCCCCATGCGGCCTCGGTGGTCTGCACGTCCGACATGGAGCTCCTGGTCGTGTCGCGCCGCGACTTCGACCGGGTGCTGCTGTCCGTGCCGACCATCGCCCGCAAGATCATGCGGTCCATGGCGGTGCGGCTCCAGGAGACCGACGCCCGCTCGTTCGGCTGACGGACCGGGCGGTCCGCGTCGACCGGACGATCAGTCGGGCACGACGACGGCGCGGCCCCGCAGCGTGCCGGCCTCCATGGCCTCGTAGGCCTCGGCCACGCGGTGGAGCGGGAAGAGGTCGACATCGGCCCGGATGCGCCCCGCATCGGCCAGTGCGATCACGTCGAGGGCATCGGCGATGGTCGAGGCCTGGAACGTGAAGACCTCACCGTCCTTCGGTAGGAAGTCGTACAGGCTCACGTCGGGCAGGCCACCCTGGCCGGCGCCGATCAGCGCGAACGCCCCTCCCCGCCGGGTCGACCGGAGCCCGGCCCGGATCGTCGGACCGGTGCCCACGAAGTCGAACACGGCATCGGCACCGTCACCGGTGAGGGCGACGATCTCGCCCGCGGTGTCGCGGTCGACGCCCGCCATGGTGACGTGGGCGCCCAGCTCGGCGGCGTACGCCAGCCGCTCGGGTACCGGGTCGACGGCCACCACCCGCGCCGGCGACAGGGCCAGGAGGTGCTGCACGGCGAAGCTCCCGAGACCACCGGCTCCGATCACCACCGCCGTGCCGCCCGGGTGGATCCGGGGGAGGGCCCGCTTCACGGCGTGGTAGCTCGTGGCGCCGGCGTCGGTCAGGGGCCCGGCCACCACCGGGTCGAGCGTCGTCAGCTTGACCAGCTCGCGGGGGCTGGACACGAGGACGAAGGCGGCCAGGCCGCCGTCCCGGCCGTAGCCGCGGCCGACGAGTGAGTCGGCGCAGTTGTTGTCCTCCCCGCGGATGCAGAACCTGCAGTGGCCGCACGAGCTGGGGGAGATCACGGCCACCGGATCGCCCTCGGCGAACCCGCTGACGCCCGCCCCGAGCGAGGCCACCCGGCCACCGATCTCGTGGCCCAGGGTGAAGGGCACCTGCCAGCCGATGGACTCGCCGATGGCGCCGGGCATCTGGCTCATCAGCGCGTCGGAGTGGCACAGCCCGTTGCCGGCCACCGCGACCAGGACCTGTCCGGGGCCGGGCTCCGGCACCGGGGCCTCGACCAGCTCGGGGGCGTGCTCCCACTCGACGATGCGGTACGCCTGCATGGTGTCTCCCATGGCGCCGAGTCTGGCACCCCGGTGGGCCCCGACGGGCGGGGCGGTGCGGCCGCACGACGAGTACCTTCTCTCTGGTGGCACCTCCCGAGCGCCCGCTCGACTCCTCCGCGGCCACCCGTGGCCCGTCCGACCAGCGGTCCGTCCCGACGCGATCCTCCCGGATCCGCTGACGCCCTCCTGTGGACGCTCTGCTCTTCGTCCTCGGCCTTCTGATCGTCCTCGGCACGGTCACCAGCGTGCTGTTCACCCTGGTGCTGCCGCGCCAGCCGGCCGGCATCCAGCGGGTGACCCTTCTGGTCAACCGGAGCGTGCGGCTGGTCTTCGTGGCGATGTCCCGCCTGGCCCGTACCTACGAGGCGAAGGACGCCATCCTGGCTCCGACGGCACCCGTGGCCCTGCTGGTGCAGCTGCTGTTCTGGGCGGCGGCCCTGGTGCTGGGGTTCGGCCTCATGCTCTACGCCGGCGTCCACTCCGTCGGTGACGGGTTCCTGCAGGCGCTCACGGCCCTCTTCACCGTCGGGGCCATCCACGTCGGAGGTCGACCCGACGAGGGGATCGACATCGCGGTCGGGGCCATCTGGGTGGTCATCGTGGCCCTCCAGATCGCCTACCTGCCGGCGCTCTACAGCTCCTACAGCACGCGGGAGAGCCTGGTCGCCCTACTCGAGAGCCGGGCCGGTCAGCCGGCCTGGGGCCCGGAGCTGCTCGTCCGCCACCAGCTCGTGGGGATCACGGACACGCTTCCGCAGCTCTACCAGGAGTGGGAGGTGTGGTCCGCCGACGTCGCCGAGAGCCACACGACCTACCCGATCCTCCTGCTGTTCCGGTCACCCGAGCCGTGGCTCTCCTGGCTGACGGGTCTCCTGGCGGTGCTCGACGCCGCCGCCATGCACCTGGCCCTCGACCCCGAGGGTGCCCCGTCGCAGGCCCGCCTCTGCCTGCGGATGGGCTTCACGCTGTTGCAGCGCATCGCCACGTCCCTGGGATGGAAGGTGGACTTCGACCCGGACCCCGAGGGACCGATCGAACTGACCTTCGCCGAATTCGAGGGCGCGGTGGCGATGCTGGCGGCGACGGAGTTCCCCGTGCGGCGGACGGCCGAGGAGGCGTGGCCGGACTTCCGCGGCTGGCGGGTCAATTACGAGACGCTCGCCTACCGGCTCGCCGACCGGCTCGTCGTACCCCCCGCCCAGTGGTCCGGGCCGAGACGCCACCTCCGGAGCGGGGCGGTCGCCCCCCGACGACCTCCCCAGCGCCGGCCGGGTGGCGGGTCCGAGCTCCTCTACGAGCGGCCGGCCGTGGTGATCCGTGGGACCGGTCGCCGCCGGCCCCCCGTTCCCGGGCCCGATTGATGAAGGCCGGCGACGCACCTGCCAGACTCGTGGCACACGGACAGACTGTTCTTCATCGGGGGGAGCGGCCCGGAAGAAAGGTGACCCAATGCCTGGTGTCTTTGTGGTGACGGACAGCTCATCCGACCTCACGCCCGAGGAGGTCGCGCCGTTCGACGTCGAGATCGTCCCGCTCACCGTCCGCTTCGGCTCCGAGGAGTTCACCGACGG
>PMFY01000437.1 GCA_003157945.1 Acidimicrobiaceae bacterium
GACACCATCGAGGACGCCTACGAGCCCTACCTCCTGCAGCAGGGCCTGCTCCAGCGCACGGCACGGGGGCGGATGGCCGGGCCGCGGGCGTGGACCCATCTCGGGGTCACCCCGGTCGAGGCCACTCTCCTCTGAGTCGACGGCCGTCGACGGCGCCCGCCCCGGCGCCGGCCGCCCCGGACCGGGCGGTACACCCCGTCTGCCAGCATGGGTACGTGTCGACCGCCACCCCGATGGACGCCTACGACTACGGCCTGCCGGACTCGTCCATCGCCCAGGAGCCCGTCGAGCCCCGCAGCGCCGCCCGCCTCCTGGTCGGCCCCGGCGTCGTCGGGGACCCGCAGCCGGAGCGGGCGACGGTGGCCGACCTCCCCGGGCTGCTCCGCCCGGGCGACGTGCTCGTGGTCAACGACTCCCGGGTCCTACCGGCCCGGCTGTCTCTGGCCAAGGCCACCGGTGGGCGGGCCGAGGTCCTGCTGATCGAGCCGTGCGACCCGGACGGCGGTGTGGACGAGTGGGAGGCGCTGGTGCGCCCGGGCCGACGCCTGCCCGCCGGCACCCCGCTGTTCGAGGTCGGCGGGCCGGCGCCCGTGGTCGTGGTGGGGGAGGAGGTCGATCCCGACCCGGAGGGGGCGGGCACGCGACGGGTGCGCCTGGTGGACCCGTCGGTCGTCGCCCGCGCCGGCACCATGCCGCTGCCGCCGTACATCGCCCGGGACCTGGCCGACCCGGAGCGCTACCAGACCGTCTACTCGGCCGACCGCGGCCTGGCCGACCGTTCGGCGGCCGCCCCCACGGCGGGCCTGCACTTCACCCCGGACCTGCTGGCCGCCTGCGCGGCGGCGGGCGCCCGGCTGGCCCGCGTCGACCTCGCCATCGGCCTCGACACGTTCCGGCCCGTGACGGCGGCGACGGCCGAGGAGCACGTGATCCACACCGAGCGCTACACGGTGCCGGCGGAGACGGTGGCGGCCTGTGCCGCCGCCGGACGGGTCATCGCCGTGGGGACCACCGCGGTGCGGGCCCTCGAGACGGCGGCGGCCACCGGCGCCCTGTCGGGACGGACCGACCTGTACATCCACGGGTCCTACCGGTTCCGGGTGGTCGACGTGCTGGTCACCAACTTCCACCTGCCGCGCTCGAGCCTGCTGCTGCTGGTCGAGGCGTTCTGCGGGCCGGTGTGGCGCTCCCTGTACGCCGCAGCCCTGGCCGACGGCTACCGCTTCCTCTCCTTCGGCGACGCCATGGTGGTCGGGCGCGCCGGGCCGAAGGCCGAGGCGGTCTGGGACGCCGGCGCCGGAACGCCCCGGTGAACCCGCTCGTCGTCGAGGTGGAGGCGACCGACGGTGCCGCCCGGACGGGCCGGGTGGTTACGCCCCGCGGCTCCTACCGCACGCCCGCGTTCATGCCGGTCGGCACCCGGGGCGCGGTCAAGGCGCTCGACGCCGCCGACCTCGCCGCCCTGGGCGCCGAGGTGGTGCTGGCCAACGCCTACCACCTGATGCTCCGTCCCGGCGCGTCGACGGTGGCCGCCCTCGGTGGCCTGCACCGGTTCACCGGCTGGGACGGCCACACCCTCACGGACTCCGGCGGGTTCCAGGTCCACTCGCTCCGCCCCAAGGTCGACGACGACGGGGTCACCTTCGCCTCGGTCTACGACGGGGCGGCCACGCGCCTCACGCCGGAGACGGCCGTCGAGGTCCAGGGACTCCTCGGCGCGGATATCCAGATGGTGCTCGACGTGTGCGCCTCGTTGCCCGCCTCGCCCGACGTGCTGCGCGTGGCGGTGGACCGCACGGCCGACTGGGCGGCCCGGGCCCGGGCCCACCACGACCGGGTCGAGGCCCGGCCCGAGGGTCAGGCGCTCTTCGGCATCGTGCAGGGCGGCACCGACGCGTCGCTCCGGGTCGAGAGCGCGCGGCGGACCGTGGCCCTCGAGTTCGACGGGTACGGCATCGGCGGCCTGTCGGTCGGGGAGCCGCGCCCGGAACTGCTCGAGGCCCTGGCCGTGACCGTGCCCGAGCTGCCCACGGACCGCCCGCGCTACCTGATGGGCGTGGGGGACCCGGTCGGGATGCTGGAGTCGATCGCCCTGGGGGTGGACCAGTTCGACTGCGTCGCACCGACGCGGGCGGCCCGTCACGGCTCGATGTGGACGTCGGCGGGGCGTCTCAACCTCCGCAACGCCGCCCATGCCGCCGACGACGGGCCGATCGACCCCGACTGCCCGTGTTCGACCTGCGCACGCTGGTCGCGTGGCTACCTGCGGCACCTCCAGTCGATGGGGGAGCCCACGGCGTGGCGGCTCTGCAGCATCCACAACCTGGCCTTCGTGTTCGGACTGATGGGCCGGGCCCGGGCCGCCATCGCCTCCGGCACCCTGACGGACCTGGTGGGCGCCACGAGGGAGGTCTGGGACCGCTAGGCACGGGTGGGACGCGGCACCGGGGGTGGTCACGTCCGGTGGACGGGCCTGGGCTACAGTCAGTGCGCTGTGACGACCCCTGAACGCCTCCCGATCCCACGATGAGTGCCGCCCTCGGCGCGGTCGCCCCCCTGGTGGGCGCCACGAAGTCCTCCGGCAGCTCGTCCTCGATCCTGATCTTCGTCGTCATCGGCGCCGCCTTCTACTTCCTCATCTACCGGCCCCAACAGCGCAAGCAGAAGGCCGCCCAGGCCCAGGGTCGTGCCTACGAGGTGGGCGACGAGGTCGTGACCGCCGGTGGCATCGTGGGCCGGGTGCTCGACATCACCGACGACCGGGTGACGCTCGAGACCAGCGTGGGCGCATCGTTCACCGTGCTGCGCCCCTACGTGCTGCGCAAGCTCGAGCCGGTGGAGCCACCGACAGACGTCGTGGACGACCAGGACGTCGAGGACGGGCACGACGACGACCACCGGCCCGAGCCACCGGCGGCCCCGCCGGAGCCCGAGGTGCAGGACGACCGGTCGACCGATGACGCAGGGACGAGCGACGAGGGTGGCAGCGGTACGGACGCGGGCGGGGCCGAAGGCCCCCCGATCATCTGAGCGCGATGAAGGACAAGCGCTCCCTCTGGATCAGCCTGCTGACGGTTGTCTTCGTGACGCTGATCATGCTGGTGGCCACGCTCGCCGCCGGCTGGTCGCCCAAGCTGGGCCTCGACCTCGCCGGTGGCCTGT
>PMFY01000238.1 GCA_003157945.1 Acidimicrobiaceae bacterium
ATCCGGTGCCTATCCCTCTTAGCCTCGATCCACCGAATCGGATGGCTGAATCGGCGAGTTCTTGATTTCGGCCCGGTAGTTGGTGCCAGTCGTTGCGTTGCGTGACCTCTCCGGCAATTGGAGCGTGGCCGATCAGTGGTTGAGCTGCGGCAGTCGAACTGGGAGCGGCTGGACCGTGGTGGGCCACCCCGTTGTCGATGGGTCAGGTGCGAAGCGACAGGGCCTGCAAGCGGTTGAAGCACTCGGTCCATTCTCTCGCCCAGGGCCATCGCGTGGGCAGGTGGAGCTGGCTCCGTCGCGATCGGTGGGTGAGCCTCCCGGGCATGGCGATGTACTTCCGTCTTATGGTCTTGGCCACCACGGTGCCGGCATGTTCGAGCCCGAGAGCGGCCACCCAGCGGATCAGGTTGTGGGCCAAGGTGGCGAGCACCGACCATGCGGCGTTGGCGGTGAAGGTCCCCGACGGGCAGTGGGCCATCCCCGCTCCCTCCTTCAGGTCCCGGATGGCCAACTCCACGACAGCGTGATGGCGATGGTCGGCGTCGAGGAAGACGGCAGTGCCCTCCCGATCGGTGATGAAGGCGTGGTGTCGCCACGAAGGAAAGAGCTGGGCCTGCTTGCCGATCAGTCTCGTGCGCCGGCTGATCAGCCGGTGCCCGTCGCCATAGGCACACTCGGCCACCTGGGCCAAGCCGCCGATCGTGTAATCGATGTCGCACCAGCGCTCATCGGGAATGGCCTCGATGGCCCTGACCACGGCTTTGTTCTGGTTGACGGTGATGGAGTAGCGGACATCGTGGTCCCGGCACGCTTTCACTACGTGCTTGGAGTGGAACCCCGAGTCGGCCCGCAGTGTCAGCTGACCGGTGGCACCGGCCCGTCGCACCCGGCCGATGGTCTCCCGCACGAACCGTTGTGCTCCCCGGCCGCTGCCGGCCGAGCCCTTCCGTTGGCGAATGTGGAGCACCTCCCCGGTGTCCGCCCGGGTGGCGACCAGGGGATGCTCGCCGAGCACACCGGTGTAGCCATAGGCAGCCCCCTGCTTCTGCTTCCCATAGACCTGCTGGATGGTGGAGTCGATGTCCAAGGTCATCGGGGCATCGCCCGGCCCGGCACCGAGGTCCCATGCATTGGCCAGCATCTGCTCCGCGAAGGAATCGAGCTGGCGGACGTGACCGAAGGTGAAGGACCGGAGGAACGTGCCGAGGGTGGACGGAGCCATCACCTTGTGTCCGAGCACGCTGCCGGTCGATCCCGAACGCAGCACCTCGCAGTCGTCGATGCACTCGGCACCGGCCACCATGGCGTGCACCAACGTGGCCACTTTGCGGCCGGGACGAGCGTGCCCGGGACGGTCACCGAGGTCGATCAATTCGTCGGCCCGAGCCACCAGGTCCAGCCGCTCGGAGAGCACGGCGGCCAGTGCCAGGCCCGCTCCGGCCACCGCCCGGTCGTCGTCGAAGGTCACGGCAAGGCGCGCCGGATTGTGGGATTCTGTGTGCACCGGAAAGATGCCTTTCTGTTTGGGGATGATGCGTACTGTCGCAAGTCACATCTTCCCAAGACAGGGGGCATTTTCCGCGCATGGTCAGACCTCAGATGGCCTGATCAGGGCTGGGATTTCGGTGGATCGAGGCTTAGAGGGTGACGTTGGCCGTGACCAGCCAGGCAGTAAGGGTGACGTGGCTCGAATATGCCGGATTGGTGATAGCGCTATGCCGCCCCACCTGGGAGGGTGACGTTCGCTTCGCACCTGATGACACGATCGGTCGTCTGTTGAGAAACCGCCGAGGGCCGAGTTCCGTCCCTCCCCGCTCGCCAGGTTCTGGTGCGAAGAGTGACATGGTTGGTGGGCCGTGTGGGTCTCGATCCCACCACCTTGGGATTAAAAGTTAGAGCTGGTGTGTTTCGGGGTTCATCGCCGTTGGCCGAAATTGCCCGTGAACTGCACGTATGCTCTCACCGCTCATCAGGCCTCGCGTGCCTTGACCCGGAGTTGTAGTCACGTTGTAGTCACGCCGGCCGCTCTCCTGACCACCGGGTTCCGTGGTCTTACATCGGAGACATGTCCGGCGAGCCGACCTCCCTGCTACCTCTCGGTCCCTTGTGGCGTTGACAATCAGGAGGAGGGAGCACTTTGAAACAAGGTGATGATCTGAGGGTGGAGACCGACTGAGGCGGCGACGAAACTCTCGGAACTGGCCAGCCAGGGCTCTCCGTCCGCGTCGGTCACGACACCCCCGGCCTCGGTGACCAAGAGGCTCGCGGCCAGCAAGTTGCCTGGGTCGCGCCCGAACTCGACGAAGCAATCCATGCGACCAGACGCCACATCGGCGACCTGCCACGACGTCGGGCCAAGATTGCGTACCGCGCCGACGGCGGGCAGCAGCACCGTCATCGCTCGGCCCGTGGCCGCAATGGCAGCGGGTTGGCGAGCGGGGAATGGCGGTTGGCTCATGCCGACGAGCGTGAGACCCAGATCGGTCTTGCTGGACGGCGTCACGGGGACACCGTTGAGGAAGGCACCGCCTCCCCTCGCTGCGGTGTAGACCTCGCCGAGGAATGGACTGTGCAACGCCGTCAGTTCTGGCTTGCCGTCGCGGACCAAGGCGATGCTCACGGACCACTGCGGAAGCCCCTGCAGGTACTGGATCGCCCCATCGACAGCGTCCACGACCCACGCTTCCCCGTCCGGCAGGCTGGCGCCCATCTCGTCGACAAAGAGAGCCCTCGGCCGGATTGCCTCGAGCTGCTCTCGAATGGACGCGGATAGCAGATGGTCAACGGCATCGAAGGCCGTCCTGAAT
>PMFY01000443.1 GCA_003157945.1 Acidimicrobiaceae bacterium
CCGGGCTGCTTCGACATCGGGGCCCGGGTGGCCGACATGGACCTGGCCGGCATCTGGGCGTCGCTCTGCTTCCCCTCGCTGGTCGCCGGGTTCTGCGGCGCGGTCTTCTCCCGGGCCGACGACAAGGAGCTGGGCCTGGCCTGCACCCGCGCCTGGAACCGCTGGCATCTCGAGGTCTGGGCCGGCACCCATCCCGAGCGGATCATCCCGCTGCAGCTGCCCTGGCTCGACGACGTGGACGTGGCCGCCAGCGAGGTGCGGGCCAACGCCGGGCTGGGATTCAAGGCGGTGAGCTTCCCCGAGTTCCCGTCTCAGCTCGGCTTCCCCTCGATCTTCACCGGTCACTGGGATCCCTTCTTCGCGGCCTGTGAGGAGACCGACACGGTCATCTGCCTCCACACCGGGGCCTCGGCCTGGGCCCCCCTGCCTTCCGCCGACCCACCGTTCGAGCTGCTGCCCACCGTCTTTCCGGTCAACGCCCTCATCGCCGCCGGGGAGTGGCTGTGGTCCGGGATGGCGACCCGGTTCCCGGACGTGAAGGTGGCCATGTCCGAAGGGGGCATCGGCTGGGTCCCCATGCTCATGGACCGGGCCGACTACGTCCTCGACCACTCGGCGTCGGGCACCGAGAGCGGGGCCTGGAAGGACGACCTGCGCCCGAGCGAGGTCCTGGGCCGCAACTTCTGGTTCTGCACCATCGATGACCCGTCGATGGTGCCCCTCCTCGACCGGATCGGCCTCGGGCACGTCATGGTGGAGTGCGACTACCCCCACGCCGACTCGACCTGGCCCGACACCCAGACGGTCCTGGCCCGCAACTTCGCCGGACTGCGCCAGACGGACCTCCGCCGGGTGGCCGGCGGCAACGCGGCCGCGCTGTTCCGCCACCCGCTGCCCGAGCGCGACGACTGGCGCACCCCGGGCTGAGCGCGGTCGGGCCTGCCGGAGGGCCGGCTGCCGACGGAACTGCCCATCATTCGGCCGTACGGGGAAGGGCTCAGCGTGCGATCGGAGGGATCGCCCGGAGAAACACGTGTTGCGGACCGAAACCAACGCCGACGCTCGGGCCCGTCGAGCAGGAGGTTCCGCCACCCGATGTTCCGGGCCCGCCACTCACCCGCCGTCAACCCGCCGGGACTCGTTGCCACCCGATCCCCGTGTCTGCGGCCATGGGCCGGCCGGTCGGCTTCGAACCGCACCACATGCGGACGAATCGCCGATCGGGGCGCGGTCGCCGATCGTGGTCAGGGTGAGGGGGCCGTGACGCTCGGCCACTGGATCTGGGTGATCTCCCCTCCCACGACCGCCACCTCCAGTTCGGCCCCGTCCCCTGTGGGGCCCCCGTCGGCTGCCGGCGTCCGCAGTTCGTACTCGCCTTCGACGATCGATCCGAACACTCCGGCGAATGCGACCGCGTCCCGGAGGTCACGCCGGCGCACCGCCGTGTGGGTCCCGACCCAGGCCTGGCCCCGGCGTCGGATCTCGATCTCCACACCGAGCATGGACTCCGATGTGAAGACGATCAGTGCGCCACACGATCCACCCACGTCGATCATGACGCTCCCCTGCCCACTCGGTGGTGGGATGGCTTCAGTTCCGTGACGGTGCACGGTCAACTCGCCGCCGGCACGGCGAACCCGGAATGCGGTGTACCCAGATAGGGGAACTCGGACAGGTAGTTCTCGGTGCCCATCGCCGTGAGATCGGTGGGCCCCGAGGTCAACCCCATCGAGATGGCCCCGGCGGCCGCGTCCGGTGTGTACCCGGGGTCGACCAGCGGAAGCGTGGCACCGGCGATGGCGCGGAGTTCGATGGTGACCACGTCGTCGAACACCCTCCGGCCGTTCGGGAAGCCGGCAGGATCGCCACCGACCAGGCCGAGGTTGGACGCACCCGTGGTCGTCGGGGGAATGGCGACGTTCAGCCGCAGCATGTCCGCCTGCCGCGGCCCGGTGTAATTCTGGAATCCGGGGACGATGCCGGCGGGAATGCCCGTCAGGAGGATGGCGAGGAGGTCGGCCCGCGGTGCGCCCGACGAAACGTAGGACGCCAGGTGGGGGAACACCCCGGGGTAGAGCACGTTGAGCAGCCCTGCGAGTTCGGGGTGGGCGACGTGTGACGCGAACTCCTGGTCCGCGGCCGGCGGCAGCGAGTTCCAGTAGTCCTTCGCCGCCATCGGAATGAGGACCTCGTTGACGAGGGGGTTGCCGAGGCGCGATACCTGGGCATACGGGCCGGAGTTGTAGTTCTCCCCCGGCCAGTTGCCGAAGATCCGCGCCTTCTGCCGGCTGGCGGTCGTCCACACTCCGAGGACCGCGGTCGGGTCGGTCACCGAGGTCGCCGTCCGCCCGTCGGCCGTCAGCTGGTCGATGGGGACCTGGATGGCAATGCTGTGGACGTTGACCCCGTCGGTGGAGTTGACCCCCTTGGCCATCGTTCCGAGGCCGGTCCCGGCCAGGCCGAACGTCGTATGGTCCTGTTCGAACGGGCGGAGGATGCCGAGGTCGAAGACCGCCCCCAGGTCGACGTAGAAGCCCTCTGCCCGTTGACCGGCCAGGACTTTCGTACCCGGGGCCACCGTCGTGATCGCCTCTGACACCAGCGCCGGGAAGTCCGGTGTGGACAGCGGTCCGATGTTGCACGGCGGGCAGGGGATGCCGGTCCCGAGGACGTGGCTCCCGCGCTCGTCCACCCGGGTCACCGAGTAGGTCTGGCGACGATTCCACGACGGGCTCGTCAGACTCGTGATCGGCCCCGTGTTGTACAGGAAGGTGTCGGGGTCGGTGATCCGGCTGGTGAACTGGAACTGGAAGCTGATGTCCGCGTCACCGTCCCCGTCGTTGTCGATGTTGATGGCGTAGAGAACGTCGTCGCCGAACTCGTAGAAGTTCGGGCCCCCGTCCGGAGCCTGCAGGGGGACGTAGTTGGCGATGAGCGTCACCGTGTCCGGTTGATCGGGACTGACGAACGCGTAGAGGTCCGTCGAGTCGGCGACGGGGTCCTTCGAGATCTGCGGCGCTTCACGATGGGACGACATGGGATACCTCGGCTTCCTGGTTGGTCGGATGATCGATGGATGGACAGGCGGCGAGCAGTTCGGGTACGAGCGCGGTCATCGCAAGGCGCGGAGGATGGACGCCGCGAGCTGGGGATCGTGCACCGTGATCTCGTCGGTCCCGGTGAACAGCCCGATCTCGCCGGAAGTGAGGTCGCGGACGTGGGCGATGATGGGCCCGCCGACCGAGTCGATCGGCCCCGTGTCCTCGGCGGCGCTCTCGGCGGCCCCGACGTCGGCGGGTGCCTGGGTGTCGGCGACGCCGATGAGTGCGGGGAGCGCGGGGATGGCGGAGGCGGCTCCCGCGAGGGCCACTGCGGCAGTGCCGCGCTTGAGGAATATCCGCCGGCTGAACTCGCTCATCGTGACCTCCTGGGCAGGATCGGGCTACATGGCGATGGCGTGCCGCTCACGTGGCCGCAGAATTAGTTCGGGGCCGTCGAGCGAGTGGATGAAACATTTTCCGGCGGCCGTGCCGGTGCTCGACCGGTCGGGGCGGTTCGGGATCACCGACATGGCGCTCTCCGAGCGGGAGATCCCAACGGCGAGGACGCCTGGAGCCGCCGGGGTGTAGGTTGCCGATCAACCCCTGGTCGAGTGTGGGGTCGTGAGCACCGCCCGGCCCCCGCGGACTCCAGGCTGAAGGCCGGTGCACGGCGTGGTGGCGACGGGACAAGAGAATTCGGGCATCCCGAGAACCTCGGTGCAGGCTCCGACGGTCACTCCACCAGCTCCGCCGGCGACGGATGCCGCCCCCGGGGACGTCCCCTTCGTCAAGTGGAGCGATCTCGACCTCGTCGCCAGTCTGTTCGATGGGTGTGGGGATGCCTACGCCGAGATCTACCGCCGCCACTCCGCATCGGTGACGGCGGCAGCCCGAATGATCCTCATCAGGGACGATCGTTGTGAGGACGTCGTCGCCGAGGTGTTCGTGTCCCTCTGGTTCTTTCCCGAGAAGTTCGATCCGGCCCGCGGCACACTGCTCGCCTATCTGCGCCTCAAGGCGCGGGGGCGGAGCATCGACATGGTGCGCGCCGAGACGGCCAGGACCCGAAGGGAGACGGCGGAGCGGCCGCGGTCCCTGGACGTCGATGCCGATGACGTGCTCATGGGAGCGGAGTCGGCGCTCGCCGTGCGTGAGGCATTGATCCGGCTCCCCGCCGCCGAACGGGAACCGATCGTCCTCGCCTTCTTCTCCGGCCTCAGCTACGGAGCCGTAGCGATCCGATTGGGACTCCCAGAAGGTACGGTCAAGAGCCGGATCCGCTCAGGTCTGAGTCGACTGCGTCAGAACGGTTCGTTGCTCTCGTTGGGCGGCAGGGGCGACGTCGACGAATTGGGACCGATGGTCAAATGACACTCGAATGGGAACGAGAAGTCCGCTCTCCGCAACGGCTTGCCGCGGTGGAGAGATCCGGTCTCGTCGGGATCGGCCCGGAGGATCCCTTCGACAGGCTGATCGAGTTGGCCGTCGAGGTGATCGGTGTGTCCAGCGGCGTCATCGCCCTCGTGGACTCCGAGTACACCACCGCCATGAGTGCGGTCGGCTTTCCCGAGGGCCTGCCCCTACTGGCTCCGATCGATCAGTCGTTCTGCCGCTTCGTCATCGGCTCCGGTCGACCGTTCATCGTGGCTGACGCCAACTCCGACCCACGGACCACTGGCGATGCGGCGATCAAGGCATTCTCGGCCGTATCGTGGGCGGGGTATCCCCTGCTCGATGGTGACGGTGTCGTCCTCGGTACGTTCTGCGTCATGGACGCCAGCCCACACGAGTGGAGCAGGACCGACCTGCACGTGATCGCCACGCTGGCCATGGCGGCATCAACGGAGGTCGCCCTCCGAAGGTCTCAGGCCGAGCTTCACGCCTTACGCGGCGAGGTCGACCACCAGGGGCACGGGCCAGACGCCGGCCGGTGACCTTTCGATGGTCAATGGTCCGGGCCACCCGACGTCCTGGTTCGGGACCGTGGACCACCGACAGGCTCGGAGCTCGCCAGGTGGGAGGACCACACGGCTACGCACCGACCTCGGACATGGCCACGTCGGCGACCTCGGCCAGGCCCTCCTCGGCGTCCTCGAGGAACGAGTGGTGCACCTCGGACTGGCCGGACCCCCGCATCCACGAGAACACCGCGCCGATGAAGCAGAGGACGGCGGCCAGCGAGAAGGCCAGCCGGAGCCCGCGCCCGAACGGCCCGGCGATGAGGTTGGGGAAGAAGCTCCGGCCGGTGAGGTAGCTGGCGTGGACCCCCGGCTGGGCCAGCAGGTGCGCCCCCAGCAGCTGGTGGATGGGGTTGATGCCCAGGAAGGCGGCGAAGAGGCTGCCGATCGGCGACAGGTGGGAGATGGACTGCGCCGACTGGGCGGGCACGCCCTGGGCGGTGAGCCCGCTGAACAGGGCGTGCGGCAGGGCGGTGGCCAGGCCCAGGGTGATGATGGTGAAGAAGAACCCGATCGACAGCACGCTGGCCGAGTTCTGGAAGGTGTTGAGCATCCCCCCGCCGGCGCCCCGCTGGTTGGCCGGGAGGCTGTTCATCACCGCGCTGGTGTTCGGCGCCGCGAACAGCCCGAGCGCCAGCCCCACCAGCAGCAGCAGGAGGGCGAACAGCGGGTAGGGGAAGTCCATGGGCAGCGCCTGGAGGCCCAGCAGGGCGAGGCCGCTCAGCACCAGCCCCAGGGTGGCGAAGGGACGGGGGCCGTACCGGTCGGCCAGCTTGCCGGCCAGGGGACCGGAGATGAAGAAGCCGACGGTGAGCGGAATCATGTAGACCCCGGCCCACAGCGGCGTCCGCTCGAAGCTGTACCCGTGGAGGGGGAGCCAGATCCCCTGGAGCCAGATGATCAGGATGAACTGGAGACCGCCACGGGCCAGCGCAGCCATCAGCCCGGCCAGGTTCCCCATGGTGAACGACCGGCTGCGGAACAGCTGGAGCTGGAACATCGGGTCGTCGACGTGGTGCTCGATGACCACGAAGCCGACCAGGACGGCCGCGCCGCCGATGAGCGTGGCCAGGACGAAGGGGCTGGTCCACCCCATGGTGTGGCCCCCGTAGGGCTGGAGCCCGTAGACGATGCCGACGAGCACGCCGACGAGCCCGACGGCGAAGGCGATGTTGCCGATCCAGTCGATGCTCGCCTTGACCCGGATGCCGTTGTCGTGCAGGCGGAAGTAGGCCCACGCCGTGCTGAACACGCCGAACGGTACGGAGACGAGGAAGACCAGGCGCCACTCGATCGGGGCGAGCAGCCCGCCCAGCAGCAACCCGAGGAAGGAGCCGCCGATCGCGGCGACGCCGTTGATCCCGAGGGCGAAGCCCCGCTCGTCGGCGGGGAAGGCGTCGGTGATGATGGCACTCGAGTTGGCGAAGATGAAGGCGCCACCGACCCCCTGCCCGACGCGCATCACGATGATCCACAGCGCCGCGTTCGGGCCGGACATCCACGTGACCGACAGCAGCACCGAGAACACCGTGAAGATGGCGAAGCCCAGCGTGTACATCTTCACCCGGCCGAACATGTCCCCCACCCGTCCGAAGCTGACGACCAGCACCGAGGTGACCAGCAGGAATCCCATCAGGATCCACAGGAAGTACGTCGTGTTGCCGGGCGCGAGCGGGTTCAACTTGATGCCCCGGAAGATGTTGGGGAGGGCGATGAGCAGGATCGAAGCGTTGATGGTCACCATCAGGGTGCCGATGGTGGTGTTGGTCAGCGCAACCCACTTGTAGTTCCTGGATTCGACGGCCGGCGGCATGGGGACTCCTTCCGGATGCCCGTCCGCACCGGCCTCGGACGGGGCGGTGCGGGATGGGGCGTTCGGACGAACTAGTTGGTTGGTACTAACTAACTATACTGGTGGTCGCCGGGAACGGTGCCGTGCCATCGTGGGTGCCGGGCCGGGCGGAGAAAGGTGACCATGATCGACGAACTGGAGAACACGGCCGGCGACGACCTCGACGCCATCGAGGAGGCGACCGGTCTCGGCGTGGCCATCGTCAGGATCCAGCGGCAGCTGCGGGCACGCGCCGGGTCGGACATGACCCCCTCGCAGTCGTCGGCCCTGGCCCGGATCGAGCAGGAGGCGGCCCGGATGGGACTGCTCGTGGGCGACCTGGCCGTCCTGGCCCGGGAAGGCGAGGGCCCGGTGCCCGAGCGCATCCGCGTGGACCTCACCGAGGTCGTCGCCGAGGTGNNGCCGACCTGGAGGGCACGACGGCGGCCACCATGAGCCGTGTGATCGACAGCCTGTCCGACCGCAGCCTCATCGAACGGGTGCCGGACCCGCTCGACGGCCGGGCGAGCCTGGTGCGGCTGCGCCCCGAGGGCGGCGAGCTGCTGCACCGGCTGCGCGCCCGCTACACCGAGGCCCTGCGCAGCGCGCTGTCCGAGCTGACCCCGGCCGAGCAGAAGGTCATCCACGACACGATCCCCGTCATGGCCCGGCTGAGCGAGCTGCTCCAGGCGTCCGAGCGCGCCGCCGTCGGCTGACCCGCTGCCCCCCTCGACGCCGGATCCCGGCGGGCGGGCGGCTGCCGGACTCCCCCACCGGGTCAGTCGTTGCCGAGCGCCCCGGCCGGCACGGCGCCGGCGGTGCGGACCCGTCCGGTGTCCAGCGCCTGGTACCCGGTCATGCCGACCTCGAACGGCACGCGGTCCTTTCGCCGGGGCACGAAGAAGCGCATGGGCCGGCCGGAGGTGACCGTGGTCGGCGTCGGGTCGCCCAGGAGATACGCCGGCCCCACCGTCCGGTGATCGATGTTTCCGGTCGGGACGGGACCGACACCCCCGGCGATGACGTTGTCGGCGTACGTGGAGACGGCGTCGGTCGCGTTCGTCGCCGGCCGGGGGACGATGACGTTGCCGTAGAAGTGGACGTTGCCGTCCGGGACGTTCGAATCGAGTTCCGCACCTCCGTCGATGGTGGGGCTGTCGGTCAAGAGGTCGTCGACGGCCGTGTTGAAGAAGCCGTCGACGTCGATCGAGTTGAAGACGTGCACGGCCCGCCCTCCGTTGCCGGCGATCACGTTGCCCTCGATCAGGCCGGTCTTCGTATAGGGAGCGAGGCCGGCGACGTAGGGCACCGACAGGCTGTCGACGCTGATGCCGTTGCCGTCGGTCACGTAGGGATAGGTGCCGGCCCCGGACGAGGAGTCGACCAGGCAGATGACGTCGTAGATGTAGTTGCCCACCGCCCGGTAGCCGAATCCGCCCAGAGTGTCGGTGGTCGTGGCCACCGCCCCGTAGAAGGAGATGCCCGAGGTGTTGGTCGGGTTGTACCTGCTGGTGTCGTGGATCGTGTTGAACGAGACATCGACCGCGTCCCAGCCGCCGGCCGGCAGCGCCGTTCCGTCGAAGGTGGTGGCCGGGGAGTAGAAGTCGTTCACCCCGCCGCCGGGAAAGTCGTGGATGTCGTTGTTCCAGATGAACACGTGGTCGGAGTCGCGGAAGACGCCCACGCCCGACGGGTTCGGGCTCGGCGACGTCTGCAGGCCTTCGATCTGGAATCCGTAGAGGCCGACGAAGCTCGACTCCTGGATGTCCACCCCGTCGTCACCGGAGTCGCCGGCCACGTCGATGACCGGCCGGACACCGGTGGAGACGCTCTGGACGGACAGCCAGTGCGTGGCGTCACCCCGATAGCCGTAGACACTCAGGTAGCCGTAGTTGCCGGCGCCCACCAGGATGCGGTCACCCGGCCGGGCGACGTCGACGGCGTGCTGGATGGTGGCGTAGGCCGTCCTCCTCGAGTCGCCGTCGTCGCGGTCGGATCCCCCCGCCGCTTCGACGTACACGGTCCGGGTCCCGGACACGACCTGGTGCTCGTAGGCCACGAGGAGGGACTTCGGCGACCGGCCGGACCCCGACGCGGCGTCGTGCGATGACGTGGCAGCCGCGGACGCACCGTCCGCCCCGCCGACGACACCACACCCGGACGCCAGGAGGAGCACTCCCAGCATCGACCCTCGTAGGACGGATCGTCGCACCGGACCCCTCCTCGCTGTCAGCTGCCGTTCCGGATCCGACACCAGCCTCCCACCACTCGGCCAGATCGGTGCCGGCCACCCGGCTCGACTCCCCCGCCGAGGGCGGCTCGGCCACGTCGGGGTGACGACCGGCATCGACACCTCTGGCGCGGCGGCGCTCATTCGTTGGCACCGCACACATCGATCGATCCGCCGGGTCGGTCCCCCGCTGGCGCGCTGGGCCTGGCTGCCGGAGGTTACCTCCACTTCGGGTCGCAGCCGCAGGAGGAGCTATGCCGTGGGGGTCGCCTCCTGACCGAACGCGCCGACAACGAGCAGCCAGGCGGCCGTGATCATGTAACAGGTATTCGTCACCATGGCGATCGCCGCCAGATACAGTCCGGACAGGTGTCCCCAGAAGAACAGTGCCGCACCGATCATCTCCGTCAGGTGTATGAGGGTTCCACCGACGATGCGGGAGAGCGTCAGACCACTACTCATTTGCACCGCTTTGACGTAGCCCCGGACAAACACCGCAGCCGAGATGCCACATACCACGAACAGTTCCGCTCCGATGGCCTTGTAGGTCTGATCTCCCATCAGGACGAGCGCACATCGCATGAACACCAGGGCGAGACCCGTCAGGGTATTGATGGCCCGATTGCGGTGGGTGGCGTCGATGGCGATTTCTCGGAGATTGAGCGACATCGCCACAAACACCAGTCCGGTGAGCGTGACCGCGCCCGTTCCGACCAGAAGGAAGAAGTTGTTCCATTGCTCAGGTCTAAACACGTCCGCCCCGACCACAGGGCAACTGTACCAAGTGGCAATTCACCTGCCACCGGAGATCACGCTTCGGTAGCCAGGTGACGCCGCTCTCGAGCAGCCGTGCGGACGCCGGGCGCCCACTGCACCCGGTGCACGGGATGCAGTGTCAGCCTCCACCACCGATCGCGGCGAGCGTGGCGTGGATGAGGTCGGCACTGCGGCTGT
>PMFY01000133.1 GCA_003157945.1 Acidimicrobiaceae bacterium
CGAGCTCCACCGGGTCGCCGAGCGACCGCATGTGGGGGAAGATCCCGTCCTCCATCCCGACCAGGAAGACCGCCGGGAATTCGAGCCCCTTGGCGATGTGCATGGTCATGAGCGAGACGGCGGTGCCATCGCCGTCGAGCTGGTCGGAGTCGGCCACCAGCGAGGCGGCCTCCAGGAACTCGGCCAGCGTCCGGTACTCGTCGGCCACGCCGACCAGCTCGTCCACGTTCTCGACCCGGCCCAGCGCCTCGATGGTCCCCTCGGCGAGGAGTTCGCTGCGATAGCCGGTGCGCTCGACCACCGCGGTCACCAACTCGCCGGGACCCAGCAGGTCGGGGCGGCCCGGTCCGTCGTCGACCGGTCCGACCGGCAGCGGGGCGAGCCCGGGGGTGACCGCGTCCCCGTTCTCGTCGACGAGGTCGGGGACGGCCATCTGGCTGCGCAGCTCGGCGAGCAGGTCGGCCAGGTCCTCGAGCGCCTTGCCCGCCTTGCCGCCGACCCCGGCCTCGCCCGCCTCGGCCACCGCCTCGCCGAACGACAGCCCCCGCAGGCCGGCGAAGCCCGCCAGCTTCGCCACCGACTGGTCCCCCACGCCCCGCTTCGGCACGTTGACGATGCGACGCCAACTCACCTCGTCGTCCGGGTTCACCAGTACCCGCAGGTAGGCCAGGACGTCCTTGACCTCCTTGCGGTCGTAGAACTTGGTCCCGCCGACGACCCGGTAGGGCACCTCGGCCCGGACCATGGCCTCCTCGAGGGCGCGGGACTGGGCGTTCGTCCGGTAGAAGATCGCCACGTCGCCCCATCGGAGCCCCTGGTCACCGCGCAGGCGGACGATCTCGTGGGCCACCCACTCGGCCTCGTCGTGCTCGTCCTCGGCCCGGTAGCGGACGATCTGCTCGCCCATGCCCTGGTCGGTCCAGAGCGACTTCGGCTTGCGGGAGACGTTGTTGGTGATGACGGCGTTGGCGGCGTCGAGGATCGTCTGGGTCGAGCGGAAATTCTGGTCGAGGGTGATGGCCGTGGCGTCCGGAAACGCCAGCTCGAAGTCGAGGATGTTGGAGATGTCGGCGCCGCGGAACCGGTAGACCGACTGGTNNAGCACGTCGGGGTGCTCGTCGAACAGCCGCACGGCGTTGAGCAGCAGATCGTCGAAGTCCATGGCGTTGGCCGCCAGCATCCGCTGCTGGTACAGGTCGTAGACGTCGGCGATGCGCCGGTCGAATATCGAGATGGCGGCGGCCCGGAAGGCGGCCGGGCCCTGCCGCTTCGACTTGGCCTGGCTGATCTGGCCGAGTATCGACCGGGGCGACATCTTCTTGGTGTCGATGTCGAGCTCGCGGGCGATGATCTCGACCAGCCGGCGGGAGTCGGCGTCGTCGTAGATGGTGAACGAACCCTTGTAGCCGAGGCGGTCGCCGTGGGCGCGCAGGATGCGCACGCACGCCGAGTGGAAGGTCGAGACCCACATCCGCTCGGCCCGCGGGCCCACCAGGTCGGCCACGCGGCGGCGCATCTCGTCGGCCGCCTTGTTGGTGAAGGTGATGGCGAGGATCTGCCAGGGGGCGGCATCCCCCGTGGCGATCAGGTGGGCGATCCGGCGGGTCAGCACCCGGGTCTTGCCCGAGCCGGCGCCGGCCACGATCAGCAGTGGGCCGCCCCGGTGGACCACCGACGACTCCTGGGGCGCGGTGAGGCCCTCGACCAGTTCGGCGGTGGTCGGTGTCGGCGGCCGCGCCGGTCCCCCGAAGCGCAGCTGTCCGTCATCGGGGTGCTCGCCCGGGCCCCCGCCCGACGCGGTCATTCCCACTCGATGGTGCCGGGCGGCTTGGACGTGATGTCCAGGGCCACCCGGTTGACGCCCTCGACCTCGTTGATGATCCGCGAGCTGAGGCGCTCGAGGAGGTCGTAGGGCAGACGGGCCCAGTCGGCGGTCATGGCGTCGTCGGAGGTGACGGCCCGGATGACCACGGGGTAGGCGTAGGTGCGGCCGTCGCCCATCACGCCGACGGTGCGCACGGCGGGCAGGACGGCGAAGCTCTGCCACAGGTCGCGGTACAGGCCCGCCCGGCGGACCTCCTCGACGACGATGGCGTCGGCCGCCCGCAGGATCTCGGCCCGTTCGGCGGTCACCTCACCGACGATGCGCACGGCCAGGCCGGGACCGGGGAACGGCTGGCGCCACACGATCTCGTGGGGCAGGCCCAGCTCCTCGCCGACGGCGCGGACCTCGTCCTTGAACAGCAGGCGCAGCGGCTCGACCAGGTCGAAGGCGAGGTCCTCGGGCAGGCCGCCCACGTTGTGGTGGGACTTGATGGTGGCCGCGGTGCCCGAACCGGACTCGATGACGTCGGGGTAGAGGGTGCCCTGCACGAGGTAGCCGGCCGGCTCGTCGTCGGGCGCCTCGCCGTCGTCGGCCAGGTGGCCCTTCTCGACCACCAGGTCGCGGGCGACCTCTTCGAAGATGCGGATGAACAGCTCGCCGATGATCTTGCGCTTCGTCTCGGGGTCGGTGACCCCGGCCAGGGCCTCGAAGAAGCGGTCGGCCGCCTTCACGTGCACGAGGTCGATGTGGAACTGGCGGCGGAAGGTCTCCTCGACCTGCTCGCTCTCGTTGGCGCGCATGAGGCCGGTGTCCACGTACACGCAGGTGAGCTGCTCGCCGATGGCCTTGTGCACCAGTGCCGCGGCCACGGCCGAGTCGACCCCCCCGGACAGGGCGCAGAGGACCGGCGAGGTGCCGACCTGCGCCCGGACGGCGGCCACCTGGCTCTCGATGATCGAGGTGTGGGTCCACGACGGTGGGCAGTGGCAGATGTCGTAGAGGAAGCGCTCGAGCAGGTCGCGGCCGTGCTCGGTGTGGACGACCTCGGGGTGGAACTGGACGCCGAAGATGCCGCGGTCGGGATCGTGGAGTGCGGCCACCGGGGCGTCGGGGCTGGTGGCGGTGGCCACGAAGCCGGCGGGGACCCCGGTGATGGCGTCGCCGTGGCTCATCCACACCTCACACGACTCCGGCCAGTCGGAGAAGAGCGGGGACGAACCGGTGACGGTCAGCGGGGTGCGGCCGTACTCGCCGCGTCCCGTCCGGTCGACGACGCCGCCCAGCTGCTGGGTGAGGAGCTGGGCGCCGTAGCAGATGCCCAGGATCGGGACCCCGAGCTCGTAGACGGCGGGGTCGATGGAGGGCGCGGGTGTCTCGTTGACCGACTTGGGCCCTCCGGAGAGGATGATCCCGGCCGGCCGGCGGGCGGCCAGTTCGGCCGCCGTGGCGGTGTGCGGCACGATCTCCGAGTAGACGTGGGCCTCGCGGACCCGACGGGCGATCAGCTGGGCGTACTGGGCGCCGAAGTCGACGACCAGGACCGGCCCCTCGCGGGGGTCGTCGGTGGGGTCGGCCGGGCTCAATGGCCCATGCCGACGCCCTGCGAGCGCTGCAGGTCCTTGCCCTCGGTCTGGAGCGCCGGGGCCACCATGACCTCGGCCTTCTGGAACTCCTTGACGGTCTGGTACCCGCACGTCGCCATGGCGGTGCGCAGGGCACCGAACAGGTTCATCCGGCCGTCGTTCTCGTGGGCGGGGCCGAGCAGGATCTCCTGGAGCGTGCCGCGGGTCGTGGTCTTCACCCGGGCCCCCCGGGGCAGCGTCGGGTGGAAGGTGGCCATGCCCCAGTGGAAGCCGCGGGCCGGGGCCTCGACGGCGGAGGAGAGGGGCGAGCCCAGCATCACGGCGTCGGCGCCGCAGGCGACGGCCTTGGCGATGTCACCGCCCTTGGACATGCCGCCGTCGGCGATGACGTGGCAGTAGACGCCCGTCTCGTCGAGGTGGCGCATGCGGGCGCCGGCCACGTCGGCGATGGCGGTGGCCTNNCCACCCACGATCACGGGGACCTCGAACTCGCGGATGAACCGCTTCAGGTTGAGCGGCTCGACCGTCTTCGACACGTGCTCGGCCGACACCACGGTGCCCTGGATGACCAGGATGTCGAGCTCGGCGGCGAGCAGGGCCGCGGCGAACTCCTGGGTCTTCTGCGGGGTGACGGAGGCGGCGGTGGTGATGCCCGCGGCCTTCATCTCCTTGATCCGCTGGGTGACGAGCTCCATCTGGACCGGCTCGGCGTACATCTGCTGCATCCGGGCGGTCGCCTTCTCGGTGGGCAGCTCGCGGATCTCGTCGAAGAGCTTGGAGGGGTCCTCGTAGCGGGTCCACAGGCCCTCGAGGTTGAGGACCCCGAGACCGCCGAGGCGACCGATCTCGATGGCGGTGGCCGGACTGACGACCCCGTCCATGGCCGAGGCCATCAGGGGGAGCTCGAACTGGTAGGCGTCGATCTGCCAGGAGATGTCGACATCCTCGGGGTCGCGGGTGCGGCGGCTGGGGACGATGGCGATGTCGTCGAACCCGTAGGCCCTCCGCCCCGACTTGAAGATGCCGATCTCTAGCTCAGCCACTGAATTGCCCTCCGGACCATGGTTGCAGTTGGACGTACCTCCACAGGCGGTGGCAGCTCCGACATGCCCGCACCGACCATCCCCCACGATACCGCCTGGGCCCGGGGGCCGTAGCCGCCTCCGGCCCCTCCGACGGTGGTCGCGGCCGGGCTCAGCGCCGCCGGGGCCGGGTGGGACCGTCCACCCCGAGGACCAGGCCGAGCAGCTCGGTCAGGACCCGGGCGGTGGCGCCCCAGATGGTCTCGCCGGCCGCGCTGAAGAACCAGACCGGGAACTCGCCGCCCGGCTCCCCGTCCGCCCCCTGCCGGCCCGGCACGGCCCACAGCTCCTCCGCCCACACCCCGTCGCCCACCAGGTCGACCAGGGCCACGTCGAAGACCCGGGCCACCTCGTCGGGGGCCGGGTCCGTGGCGGGCCGACCGTCCAGCGTGGCCACCACCGGCGTCATCAGGGTGTTGGAGGAGACGGTGGGCATGGCCGTCAGGTGGCCCACCACCGTGACCGAGCCCGGGTCGAGGCCGACCTCCTCTTCGGCCTCACGGAGGGCGCCCTCGTCGGTCGCCTCGCCCGGGTCCAGCTTGCCCCCGGGGAAGGCGACCTCGCCCTGGTGGGACCGGAGGTCCGACGACCGGACGGTCAGGAGCACCCTCGCCTGGCCGGCCTCCTCGAAGAGGGCCACCAGCACGGCGGCCGGGTTGGCGTCGGGGTACACGTCGGCGAACGAGCGCGTGAACTCGGACACCGCCTCGGCCGTCGTGGCCGCATCCGCGGACCGGTCGCGGGAGCGGACGGCGTCGACGACGGTCTCGAGCGGCAGTGACGACCGGGCCGATGCCGGCAGGTGCGCCCACGGGGCCGGCCCGCCCGGCCGGTGCGACGGCGGCCGGGGGATGACCTGGGGGCCGGCGCGGTGCGGGGGCTCGGGGGTGCGCATCGGGGTCGACACTAGGGGCCGGGCGGGGACGGTGGTGGGTCGCACGTCGGTCGGACCGGGTCCCATCCGGCCGGACTTCGTCGGTCCTCGGTACCATCGGACCGGATCGACGCCGCACCCGACGACGGGTGGGCAGGAGGAGGCCGTCATGACCGACGCCGGTGCCGCACCGCAGTTCCCGATCACCACCGCCCTCGAGTTCCCGGAGTGGCGGGTGGAGCGCAACCTCGGCCTGGTGTTCGGCCTCGTGGTCCGCTCGATGGGGGCGGCCAAGGGCTTCACCGCCGGGTTCAAGGCGCTGGCCGGAGGCGAGGTGACCCAGTACACCAAGCTCCTGGAGGACACCCGCCGCCACGCCCTCGACCGGATGATCGAGAACGCCCGCGTGATGGGGGCGAACGCCGTGATCCAGTTCCGGTTCGACTCCTCGGAGATCGGCCAGTCCCTCACCGAGATCGTGGCCTACGGCACGGCGGTCGTCGTCGGCGCCCGCCCGTGAGCGGGGTCCGGGCGGCGAGGGCGGGAGCCGGACGGTGCCGGTCGTGGTGATCGTCCTCTCGCTGGTCGGGGTGGCCGTCATCGTCGCCGTGGTCATCAGCCTCTTCGTGCGGCGCCACGGCGAGTCCGACCAGCCGCAGGCCGGATGGACGCCGACCGACGAGCTGTTCCGGGACCCGGGCACCGACCGGACCATGCGGGTGTGGCTCGACCGGGCCGGGGAGCGCCACTACGTGCCCGAGCAGCAGGGCTGAGGTCCGGCCGCACCCTCGCGGCCGTCGACGTACGGACGCATCGGACGCCCAGCCGGACCCGGGCCCGTCGATCGATCGACGGGGTCCCGACCGTCAGCCGTCGCACGCGTCACTCGGTGCGGCGTCCGTCCCCCACCGCCGGGTGGGTGGGACGGTCTGGCGCGATCGGCGCAACGGGTCGATCGCTGGCAGTGTGGTCGGAATGGAGCCGATCAGCGTCGATGCGTTCGAGGCGCTGGTGGACGATGCCCTCGCGACCATCCCCGACCGGCTGCGGACGGAGATGGACAACGTGGCGATCATCATCGACGACCAGAGTCCACCCGGCCCGCTCTACGGCCTCTACGAAGGCATCCCTCTGACCGGTCGCGGCAGCTACACGGGGGCGAGCCCGGATCGGATCACCCTCTTCCTCGCCACCATCTGCCAGTCCGCGGGTACGGCGGATGACCTCGTACGCAGAATTCGCGTCACGTTGCTCCACGAGGTCGGCCATCATTTCGGCATCGGCGAGGATCGGCTCCGGGACCTGGGCTGGTCCTGAGCCGGCGGCCTACGGGCCGTCGTGCCCGCGGGCCGTGGTCGCCGCCCGTGACAGCCGGCGTCCTCTGCATGGTCGCGGCCCGGGGCGTGGGGGATGGCGCCCCGGCGGGGCTAACCGTCGGCTGCCGCGCCCTCGCCCGCTCCCTCGGATGATCCGACGGACTCGTCCTCCGGGGCCGCCGGGGCCGCATCGGCCGCGTCCCGACGGGCCCGCAGGACCATCGCCAAGCTGAGCGCCGAGGTGGCGACGGCCCCTCCGACGATGACACGGCGGAGGGGCCGGGGGAGCCGGAACCCGGTGAGCCGGTCGAAGGAGAGCGACCCCGGTCCGGCGACGCCCAGGGCCAGGGCGGTCGCCAGGTTGGTGAGGGGGAGCTCGTAGCCGGACTTCGTCGAGAAGGGACCGTTGTCGAGGTGGGTCGAACTCGCCACGGCCATGGTGCCGGCCAGGACCGCCGGACCCACCGGCTGGGCGGCGCCCAGCGCCACCAGGACGCCGCCGCCGAGCTCCGACACGCCGGCCACCCGGGCGAAGAATCCGCCGGGCTGCAGTCCGAGACGGTCGAAGCCCGCCGATGTCGCCTCGATGCCGTAGCCGTCGAAGGATCCGAACAGCTTCTGGGCGCCATGGGCCGCCAGATAGCCACCGAGGACCAGCCGGCCGGTGAGGAGTGCGAGATCACGGGGAGCGGGCATGGGTCCTTCCTGAGGGCTGGGGACTGTGGCGACGGTGCCCGGTCACACGAGGGAGGTGCGGCTGCGCAGGGTCAGCATAGGGAGGGTGACGCGTCCCCGATGCGCGCCTGCCCGTGGGGCCCGCGGCGCCCGTCCCCGTCCGGACGGCACCGTGGACGTGCCGGAGGCCGGGCCTGCGGCCCGGCCTCCGGTCATTGGCGTGGTGCCGCGGGTGCGGCGGGCCGACCGAGACCTCCGGTCGGCGGACGGCTACATCATGCCGCCCATGCCACCCATGCCACCCATGCCGCCACCCATGGCGGCGGCTGCGGCCGCGGCGGCGGCCGGGTCGGCCTTCTCGGGCTTGTCGGCCACGAGCGCCTCGGTGGTGAGGAGCAGTCCGGCGATGGAGGCGGCGTTCTGCAGCGCGGAACGCGTCACCTTGGCGGGGTCGATGA
>PMFY01000327.1 GCA_003157945.1 Acidimicrobiaceae bacterium
CGACGGCGGCATCTTCAGCTTCGACGCGCCGTTCTACGGAGCCGGCTGAACTCGATCCGACCGCCCGCGACGCGCGCCGGGTGACCCACCGGTCCATAGGATGTGGTCGACGCCTCGAGGGCTGTCGGCACCGGCAGGTCAGGGCAGCACCCGCCCTCCCGAGCCCCACCGTCTCCCGGGAGGCACCGGTGATCGCCGGCCGCGGGTGTGACCCGGGATCCCTCCCGTCGTCGTCGTGCCGGTCACATTTTGAGGGTGAACTCCGTCAATTGGGTATGAGCAGGAGGGAAGTGGGCCCGTGACCAGGACCGAAGTGACGGAATTCGAAGCGGAGCGGCCGCGGTTGACGGCGATCGCCGGCCGGATCCTCGGGTCGGAAGCCGATGCCGATGACGTCCTGCAGGAGGCCTGGCTCCGGCTGTCCCGCACCGACGCCATCGACGATCTCCCCGCCTGGCTCACCACCGTCGTGACGCGCCTCTGCCTCGACCAGCTCCGCAAGCGGGGTACCCGGTCCGCGGCCGAAGCCGCGGTGACCGACGGCCATGGTCCGGTCGATCCGGAGGCCGACGCACTGCTCGCCGAGCGGATGGGTGACGCCATGGAGATCGTCCTCGACGCCCTGGCCCCGGCGGAGCGGGCCGCATTCGTCCTGCACGACGTGTTCGGCTACCCCTTCGACGAGGTCAGTGCGGTCATGGGGCGTTCGGGTACCGCCGTGCGCCAGTTGGCGAGCCGGGCACGACGCAAGGTGCAGGGCGGGCCGGAGTCGGCCGCGTCGCGGGCGTCACGCGCCGAGAACCAGCGGGTGGTCGACGCGTTCCTCATCGCCGCCCGTGGCGGGGAACTCGCCACCTTGTTGTCGTTGCTCGCACCCGACGCCGTCATGCGGGCCGACCGGGTCGGGCAGTCGATGGGCACCGCACCGGAGTACGAGGGGGCGGAGGCCGTGGCCGCCCGCTTCAACGGCACCCGGGGGGCGGCGCCGGTCACCATCGACGGTGAACTGGGTGCCGCATGGATCCAGGCCGGATCGACCAAGGTGGCATTCGTGTTCCATCTCGACGGGGCGGCCCTGGTGCGTGAGATCGAGCTGATCGCCGACCCGGACGTCCTGGCGACCATGGACATCGTCCGAGTGCGGGCGAAGTCGGGTGGTTGACGGTCGGGGATCAACTGGACATGGCTATCGACAGCAGGACACAGCGAGAGGAAGTACAGATCATGAAGACCATGACATGTGAGCAGCTCGGCGGGCCGTGCGACGCTCCGCACCAGGGCACGACGGCGGACGAGGTCATCAAGGCGCAGGACCGGCATCTCAAGGAGATGGTCGCCGGTGGGGACACCACCCACGAAGGTGCCCTGAAGGAGATGAAGGGCCGGTGGAAGAACCCCATCAAGGGCATGGGGTGGTACCGGCAGGCCAAGCGCGACTTCGCCGATCTTCCCGAAGGCTGACGGCGTGGGTCCCCGCGAATGTCCGGTGGACGTCGCGCTCACGGGTGCACGACGGATCAGCCGCACGCGCGTGGGTTGTGGCCACGACCGGAAGTACGTCGCGACGGGTAGTCGTCAATTCCGTGCGGCCGTCCCGGGCTGCACCTCGGGGGCCCACCTCAGGCGCCGTAGGGCGGCCGGAGTCCCGAGATCATGGGGAAGTGGCGCACGCTCGTCGTGAGGAGCTCGGCACCTACGACGGTCGCCGTGGCCGCGATCAGTAGTCGACGGCGTCGATGCCACTGTGCGACCGTCGGCACGCCGCGGCGAGCGATCCGGCCATCCGGGCGATCGCCTCGTCGACCGGAACCCAGGTGAGCGCACCCATGAACAGCTCGGTCGGTTCGAGCTCGTCCGGCCGCAAGCCGGCGAGCAGCTCGAATCGGATGAGCTCACTGGCCAGGAGGAGCTCGCCCTCGACGGTCAGGCGCGCGAGGAGTTCCGTGGCCCGGTGGTCACCCCGGAGGTGGTCGATGGCGATGGTCGTATCGAGGAGCTTCACCTGGCGCGGAGCCGGTCCATCCGGTCATTGACGTCGCCCGGATCGCGTCGCCGAACTCCGACCCCGTGTACTCCCGGTCGGTCCAGGCTCCTGCCGAGGTGCGCAGCGCTCCGAGTCGCGACGTCTGGGTCTGCTCGCCGTACTGGGCCCGGAACGCCCGCCGGATCAGCTCCGAACGGCTGGCCCCGACCGGACCGCGGCGGCATCGAGGGCGGACACCTCCTGGTCGTCGAGGTAGATCTGCGTCCGGTGCACGACATCAGTATGCATCGGACGATGTATCACGGCGGAGCAGCGGCCGGCGCGAGCGATCCATCGCACCGGGTGACCCACCCGGTCCCTAGGGTGCGGTCGGTGCCTCGAGGGCCGTCGGCACCGTCACGTCACCGCAGTACCCGCCCTCCCGAGCCCCACCGTGCCCTGGGAGGCACCAGTGATCGCCAGTATCCCCTCCGCCGTCCTCCGTGGTGTCGACGCCCGATCCGTCTCGGTCGAGGTGCACGTCGCCAACGGCCTGCCCGGGTTCACCGTCGTCGGTCTGCCCGACGCCGCCGTGCGTGAGTCCCGCGACCGCGTCCGCGCCGCCGTCACGTCGAGCGGACTGCCCTGGCCCCGCCGACGCGTCACGGTCAACCTCGCACCGTCGGGCATGCGCAAAGGCGGAGCCGGCCTCGACCTGCCCATCGCCGTCGGGGTCCTCGTGGCCTCGGGTGTGCTGGACGCCGCGGCGGTGGCGGGCCTCGCCTTCGTGGGTGAGCTGGGCCTCGACGGCTCCCTGCGGGGCGTTCCGGGGGTGCTGGTGCTCGCCGACGCATTGGTGGGCAGCCGGGTGGTGGTGGCCGACGTCGACGGCGCCGAGGCCGCCGCCGCCGACGCCGACATCGTGACGGCCGCCAGCCTGTCCGAGGTCGTGGCCCGGTGCACGGGCCGGCGTCCGTGGCCCGACGTGGCCCGGCCCCCCGCCGGGCCACCGGGCGGCATCCCGGCGCCGTCGGATCGGGGCGACCTCGCCGACGTGCGCGGCCAGCTGCTGGCCCGGCGTGCGCTCGAGGTGGCCGCCGCCGGCGGCCACCATCTGCTGCTCGTCGGGCCGCCGGGTGCCGGCAAGACGCTCCTCGCCACCCGGCTGCCCGACCTGCTGCCCGACCTCGACCCGGCCACGGCCCGCGAGGTCGCCCGCATCCGGTCCGTCGCCGCCGAGGTCGGCGTCACGGGCGGGCGATCCGCGCGGCCACCCTTCCGGGCCCCGCACCACGGACTGTCCTCGGTGGCCATGATCGGCGGCGGACGAGCCGCCCTGCACCCCGGCGAGATCGGGCTCGCCCATGGTGGTGTGCTGTTCCTCGACGAGTTCGGCGAGTTCCCGACCACGGTCCTCGACGCGCTGCGCCAACCGCTCGAGGATGGCGTCGTGCGGATCAGCCGATCGGGGAGATCCGCCTGTTGCCCGGCCCGGTTCCTCCTGGTGGCGGCCATGAATCCCTGTCCCTGTGGCGAGGGGGGCGTGCCGGGCGCGTGCCGGTGCACCCCGGCGGCGCGGGCCCGCTACGGCCGCCGGCTGTCGGGGCCGCTGCTCGACCGGTTCGACCTCGCGGTCCGGGTGGACCGGCCGGCGGCGGCCGACCTGCTGGCGCCTCCTTCGGGGGAGTCGACGGCGACGGTGGCCGCCCGGGTGTCGGTCGCCAGGGGGCGGGCCCGGCGGCGGGGGGTCCCGGTGAACGCCGAGCTCGCCGCCGTCGACCTCGACCGTGCGGCGCCGCTCGACGGGGCCGCCGCCGACACGTTGGCCCGCCATCTCCGGACGGGGCGCCTCAGCGCCCGGGGCCTGCATCGGGTCCGACGGATGGCCCGGACGATCGCCGACCTCGACGCCGGCGCCGAGGTCGTGACCGGGGGCCACGTCGCCGAGGCGCTGCTCCTGCGCGGCGGCCGCGGCCTGCTGCTGGGCGAGGAGGTCCGATGACCGGGGAGGACCTGGCCTGTGCCGCCGCCCTGCTCGACCTGCCCGGCATGACCCCGGTACGGCTCGCCCGTGTGCTCGACGGCTTCGGACCCGTGCTGGCCTGGCACGCCGTGCGGGCCGGTACGCACCCCGGCGACCGGTCCCGGCGGTTCGCCGCCTCGGCCCGCCGGGTCGTCCCGGCCGACGTCCTCGCCCGGTACCGGGACGCCGGGGTCGCCCTGCTCCTGCCGGACGCCGTCGGGTATCCGGCCGCGCTGGCCGGCGACCCCGGTGCACCCGCCGTCCTGACCGCGGTGGGCGACCCCACGGTCGTCGACGGGCGGCCCGCGGTGGCCGTGGTCGGCACCCGGTCGGCCACGCCGTACGGCGTCTCGGTGGCCGCCGAACTCGGTCGTGGCCTGGCGGCGTCCGGCGTCGTCGTGGTCTCGGGCCTCGCCCTGGGCATCGACGCCGCCGCCCATGCCGGTGCCCTGGACGCCGGACCCGCTGCCGTGCCACCGGTCGCCGTGGTGGGGACCGGGCTCGACGTCGTCTACCCCTGGGGGAACCGGAGCCTGTGGCAGCGGGTGGCGGCCACCGGCGCGGTGCTGTCCGAGGCGCCACTCGGGACCCCGGCGCTGCCGCGGGTCTTCCCGGCCCGCAACCGGATCATCGCCGCCCTGGCCGACGTGGTGGTGGTCGTCGAGTGCCACGGGAAGGGCGGCTCGTTCCACACGGTCGAGGCGGCGGCCCGCCGGTCGGTGCCCGTCTGCGCCGTGCCGGGCTCCGTCCGGAGCCCGGCGTCCCGAGGCACCAACGGGCTGCTGGTCGACGGCTGTGCGCCCGTGCGCGACCTCGACGACGTGCTCACGGCCCTGGCCCTGGCGCGGGGTGGGCGTGGGGTCGGGCGGACGGACCGGGCCGACACCCGCCGGCCACCCGACCCCCGGCTCGGGGGGCTCGACCGGGCTGAGCGTGCGGTGTGGGAGTCGGTCGACGACACGCCGACGACGGTCGAGACCGTCCTGCTGCGCACCGACCTGGCCGTGGCCACGGTGGGTGTGGCCGTCGAGGCCCTGGTCGCCCGGGGACTCCTCGTCGAGGGTGCCGGGTGGTGGTCGCGGACCTGACGGCCCGTCGGTCGCGATGGCCCGACGGCCGGGCCCGCGCCGGGACGCGCCCTAGGAGGGGGTCACCCGGAGCCCGCGCCGCAGTGCGGTCAGCAGCTCCTCGTGGGCGCGTCGGGACACCTCGGCGGTGGGGATGAGCGTCGATCCGTGGAACGTGCCCGGGAAGGAGTGCAGCTCGACAGTGACGCCCGCCTCGAGGAGCCGCAGTGCGTAGGTGATGCCCTCGTCACGGAGGGGGTCGAACTCCATCGTCGTCACGTAGGCCGGGGGCAGGCCGGCGAGGTCGGCGGCCAGGGCCGGCGACGCGTACGGCGACACGGGCCCGACGTCGGGGCCCAGGTAGAACTCCCAGCTGAGTTCGGCGTTGGGCCGGTTCCACAGCGGCGTGTCGACGAAGGCCCGCATGCTGGCGGTGTCGAGCCGGTGGTCGAGTTCCGGGATCCCGAGGAACTGGAAGCAGAGCGACGGGCCACCCCGGTCCCGGGCCAGGAGGGCCACGGCCGCGGCCAGGCCCCCGCCGGCACTCTGGCCGCCCACCGCCACGCGGTCGGGATCGACGTGGAGCTCGGCGTTCCCGACCGTCCACCGCAACGCGGCGAAGCAGTCCTCGACGCCGGCCGGAAACGGGTGCTCGGGGGCCAGCCGGTACTCGGGCGTCACCACGACCACACCGAGCTCCCGGGCCACCTGCGTGGCGAACGCGTGCTCCATCTCGATCGATCCCACGACGAAGCCCCCGCCGTGGATGTCGAGGAGGGCCGGACGGGCCGTCGTGACGGACCCGGTGGGGGCGTAGACGCGGACGGCGACGGAGCCGTCGGCGGTCGGGACGTCGTGGTCGCTGATGGTCACCCCGGTCGTGTCGACGCCTCCGTTCAGCGGCGTCAGCAGGTCGGTGATCCCCGCGCGCGCCGCAGCCACGTCTCGGAAGTCTCCAGCGGGGAGCAGGTCGACGAAGGGCGCCAGCTCGGGGTCGAACGCGTAGGACATCCCGTGATGTTCGCGCAGCGCCGCCGGTCCTGCCTCCGGACCCCGATCCGGAGCCTGTGCCGTCCGGTGAGGGCCCGCGTGGACGTCAGGCCGTCGGGAAGGACCCCTCCTGCCATCCGATGGAGGTGCTCGACACGGCCCCCGGGTTCGGAGTGGGCTCGATGGGTTGGGCGGCACAGGTTCCGCCGCCGGTCTGCGCGCCGTACCAGGCGCCGGTCTGGGGGGACCGCCAGGCGAACCAGCACGTGCCGCCGGTGGCCCGGGCGGCCAGGGTGATGCTGCCCGAGCCGTCGGACGTCGAGGCCACACTGACCGTGTCGGGCCCGGTCGACGGACCGTCGACGAACGTGACGGACGGTTCGGCCGCCTGCAGCGTCGCCGCGTCCAGCCCGACATAGGTGCCGGAGGCCGCGGTGGCGGTGGCGGTGGCGGACAGCGCCGTCGACAGCGACTGCTGCGCCTGGGCGTCGTCCGCCGCGGACACCGGCTGCTGCGTCGACGAGCCGGAGGATGATCCGGAGCCGAGGGTGGACTTCAGCCCCACCAGGACGAGCAGGGCGACGACGACGAGTCCGACCAGCGTGACCACCATGGACAGTCCGGCGTCGTCACGCCGGCGGTGCCGGAAGGGTCGGGTTCGAGCGGCCGGTGTCATGGTCCGTCTCCTGGGGTGGTGGCCGGTGGGTCGAGACTGCACGGAATCCCACGGGAGATCGTGAATACCTCACGTGGAGTAGTAATGATAACGCATAGCGTGGCCATTGACCACGGCCCATCCGGGTCTCTGCCCGGTGGCCACCACTACTGTGCGGTCCATGGTCAGGACGGACGGAACCCGGGCGCTGAACGGGGTCGGTCTGCTCCTGTCGGCTCCCACCCATCGGGACCCGGCGGTCGACGTCCTGGCCGGGGCCCTCACCGCGGTGGACGCCGGCATGGCCGCTGGCTGCAGTTCGGTGTGGGTCGGCGAGCCGTCGGCCGATCCGCCCGACCGGGTCGCCTACGAGGCCTACTCCCTCCTCGGTGCGCTCGCCGCACGGACCGGGAGCATCCACCTCGGGGTGTCCGCGGACGGCGAGCAGCGGCGCGTGCCGTCGATGCTGGCCAAGATCGTGACCGCCGTCGACGTGCTCTCCCACGGTCGGGCGGCCCTGAGCCTCGACGGGGACGCAGCACGGGACGGCGACGCCGACCGGTTGGACGAGGCGCTCGCGGTCGCCCGGGCGGTCCTGGAGGACGACCACCCGACCTTCGACGGGCGGATCTACCACGTGGACGACGCCGTGAACCGACCGGCACCGGTGCAGGCCGGTGGCGTGCCGCTCGTCGTGTTCGTGCAGGGTCGGGGCCCCGGCCTGGTCGGACTGCTCGAGGTGTGTGCCCGGGCCGCCGACGCGGTCGTGGTCCACGGCGGCCCCGACGGGGTGCGTGACGCCCTCGGTGTGCTCGGCGGGGCTGTCCCGGCGCGCCACCGGGAGGGAGCGAGGACGCGGGTGTTGGCCCGCGTGTCCGCCGGCCCGGGGGTCACCGGGACGCTGGCCGCCGTCCGGTCCGCGGGCGCCGACGGCTGTCTGGTGGAGGTGCCGGCGCCGTGGGACGCCGCCGGTCTGCGGTCCGCCGACCTCGCCTGGTGACTCCGGGAGGATCCGGCTGGCGACCGGCGCTCAGGCCTCGTCGCTCGACTGCATCACGATCTTGTCCGGGTGCACCACGTAGGTGACGCGTACCTCGCCCGGCTGGCGCATCGGATACGTGTCGACGCCCAGGTACTTCTTGGCGAGCCGGTCGATGTAGGCGTCGGCGCCCTCGTCGACCGCTTCGACGGTGCCCCGCACCACGACCACGTTGTAGGGGTCGTCCGGGTCGACGACGGAGACGGCGACCGCCGGGTTGGCCGCGAGGTTGGCGTCCTTCACCCGGCCCTTGGCCGTGTTGAAGGCGAGGTGCTCGCCCTCGAGGTCGATCCACACCGGGGTCAGCTGGGGGCGACCCTCGGCGTCGACGGTGGCGACATTGGCGAGAACGGGACGGGCGATGAGGGCCTTGGCCTTGTCGGAGAGTGCGGTGGTCACGGGTTCCTCCCGGGTCGGTGCTGACGGATCGGTGGCTGAGGGGGACGACGGATCCCACGCTAGGCGGGACGTCCGGGAGGCCGTTCGCCGCGCCCGGGCCGGTCGGCCCGGAGTGCCGGCGGGGGCCGCTGCTACGGTGCGGCCATGCTCATCGGCGCACACGTACGGGCGGGCAAGGGACTGGTCCCGGCCCTGCAGCACGGCGCGGACATCGGTGCCGATGCCGTGCAGATCTTCACGCAGAGCCCCCGTATGTGGAAGCCCTCGCAGTACAGCGACGAGGTGCTCGCCGCCTACCGGGCGGCCCAGCTCGAGCACCCGTCGGTGTCCTCGACGTTCTGCCACGCCACCTATCTGATCAACCTGGCGTCGCCCGACCCGGAGCTGGCCGCCAAGTCACGCGCCTGCCTCACGGCCAACCTGTCGACGGCCGACGGCATGGGGGCCGAGGGTCTGGTGCTCCACATCGGCAGTCACCGGGGGAGTGGCTTCGAGACCGCCCTCCCCGCGGTGGCCGACGCCCTCGTGGCCTCGCTCGACGAGGTGGACGCCGACCCGTCGGGCTGCCCGATCCTGCTCGAGAACGCCGCCGGGGCCGGCGACACCGTGGGCCGCTCCTTCGAGGAGCTCGCCCGGGTCATCGAAGCGGCCGACGGGGACGAGCGGCTCGGGGTGTGCCTCGACACCCAGCACCTGTGGGCGTCGGGCATCCCGTTCGGGACGGTCCCGGCCGCCGACGACCTGATCGACCTGATCGACACCACCGTCGGCCTGGCGCGGTTGCGGTGCCTGCACCTGAACGACTCCAAGGTCGACTTCGGCGCCAACCGGGACCGCCACGAGAACATCGGTGACGGCACGATCGGGGCCGACGGACTCGCCGCGCTGCTCGGCCACCCGGCGCTCCAGGGCGTGCCGGCCATCCTCGAGGTGCCGGGCGAGGGCGACGGTCCGAGGACCGAGGACGTGGCGACGGCGCGTCAGGTGCTCGAGGCGGGACTGGCGCGGCGCGCCTGAGGGCCACGGCCCCCACGGCCCCCAGGCCCGTCTCTCCGGTATTGTAATGAGAACCATTCCCATATAGGCTGGCGAGGTGCCCCCGGTCCCGACGTCCCCGTGCCGCCCGTGGGGCTGCCGGCCGGAGGCGACGACGGGGCTCCTGGTGCTCGTGGCGCTCGTGCTGTGCGGCTGTGCCACGAGCCTGCCGCCGACGGGGGAGGGCTCGGTCGCCTACTCGCACCGGGTGGTCCGGGTGGTGGCGGCCGAGGACTTCTGGGGCAGCATCGCCGCCCAGATCGGCGGTGCCCACGCCCACGTGGTCAGCATCATCGGCAAGCCCGAGACCGACCCCCACGCCTACGAGCCGACGGCCGCCGATGCCCGGACCCTGGCCGACGCCCAGGTGGCCGTGGTGAACGGCGCGGGCTACGACCCGTGGATGCAGCAGCTGCTGGCCGCCGACGGGGGCCGTCGCACCGTCCTCGACGTCGGGGACCTGGTGGGCGTGGCCCCGGGCGGCAATCCGCACCTCTGGTACGACCCGGCCTACGTCGACCGCTACATCGGGGCCGTGACCACCGACCTGCAGCGTGCCGACCCGGTGGACCGGGCCTACTTCGCCGACCGCCGGACGACGTACGAGCGGGTCGGCCTCGCCCCGTACCACGCCGCCATCGCCCGGATCCGGGCCTCGTTCGCCGGCACACGGGTCGGGGCCTCGGAGTCCGTGGTGGTGTACCTGTGCCGGGCCCTCGGGCTGGACCTCGTCACCCCGCCCTCGTTCCTGCGGGCGGTCAGCGAGGGCACCGACGTGTCGGCCGCCGACACCGCCACCATCGATCGACAGATCGCCACCCGGTCCCTCGCCGTGTACCTCGAGAACACCCAGAACCTGACCCCCGACGTCCAGGCCCAGGTGACCGCGGCCCGGTCGGCCCGGATCCCCCTCGTCGCCGTCAGTGAGACCCTCGAGCCGGCGGGCGCCACCTTCCAGGCCTGGCAGACCGCGCAGCTCGACGCCCTCGACCGCGCACTGGAGCGATCCCGTGGCTGAGCCCGTCCCGCCCCCCGCGGTGCGCTTCGAGGACGCCACGGCCCGCATCGGCGACCGTGCCGTCTGGTCCCACGTCGACCTGTCCATCACGGCGGGCGACTTCGTCGCCGTCCTCGGGCCCAACGGCAGCGGCAAGTCCACGTTGATCAAGGCGGTGCTCGGGGTGCTGCCGCTGGCCGCGGGACGCGTCGAGGTGCTGGGTCGCCCGCCCGGCGAGTCCGGTGCCGACATCGGCTACCTGCCGCAGCGCCGGAGCTTCGACCCGAGCATGCGGGTGCGCGGCGTCGATGTCGTCCGCCTCGGGTGGGACGGGGACCACTGGGGGGTGCCCCTGCCGTGGGGCGCGGCCCGGCGGGCCCGCAACGCCCGGGTCGACGAGGTCATCGACCTGGTCGGCGCCGGCGCCTTCGCCCACCGGCCGATCGGCGAGGTGTCGGGCGGGGAGCAGCAGCGCCTCCTCATCGCCCAGGCCCTGGTGCGCAACCCCCGCCTGCTCCTGCTCGACGAGCCCCTCGACAGCCTGGACCTGTCCAACCAGGGTGCGGTGGCCGGACTGATCGCCGACATCTCCCGTCGCTTCGGGATCACCGTGCTGATCGTCGCCCACGACGTCAACCCGATCGCCTCCGCGCTCGACGGCGTGGTCTATGTCGCCCGGGGCCGGGCGGTCAGCGGCAGCCCCGACGAGGTCATCACCACCGAGACCCTGTCGGCCCTCTACGGCACGCCCATCGAAGTGCTGACCACCAGTGACGGCCGGCGCGTGGTCGTGGGTCAGCCGGACGCCTCCTCCCACCACGCCGGCGCCCACGGCCACCGGCACGACCACCCGTGAGCGCGTCCGTCGGCCGGATCGTCGCCCTGGCCGGTCCGGGGGCCAACCCCGTGGACGACGTGCGCCGGATGCTGGCCCTGCACTTCATGGTGAACGCCTTCCGGGCCGGGGCGGTGGTGGCCGTGCTGGGGGCGGTCATCGGCTGGTACATGGTGCTGCGCCGGCAGAGCTTCGTGGGCCACACCCTGGCCGTCGTGTCCTTTCCGGGGGCGGCGGCCGCCCTCTGGCTCGGGGTCAGCGTGACGGCCGGCTACTTCGCCGGGAGCATCGTCGCGGCCCTCGTGATCGCCCTGGTGCCGCGGTCGCCTGCCGGGCGCGCCGGGAGCCAGGAGTCGGCGGTCATCGGCACCGTCCAGGCCTTCGCCCTGGCCACCGGTGCGCTGTTCGTCAGCCTCTACGGCGGGTTCCTCGACAGCGTCACCGGGCTCCTGTTCGGCTCGTTCCTCGGGGTGTCCGACGGCCAGGTCGTCGCCCTGGCGGTGGTGGCGGTGGTCGTGCTGGCGGCCATGGCGGTACTCGGCCGGCCCCTCTTCTTCGCCACCGTCGACCGCAACGTCGCCGTGGCCCGGGGCGTCCCCGAACGGGTGCTGTCGGTGGCGTTCCTGCTGGTGCTCGGGTGCACGGCCGCCGAGGTGAGCCAGATCACCGGCGCGCTCCTGGTGTTCGCCCTGCTGGTCATGCCGGCCGCCGCCGCCCAGCAGCTGACCGCCCGCCCGGTGCTGGGCCTGGCCCTGGCGGTGGCCCTCGGGCTCGCGGTGGTGTGGTCGGCCCTCGGCGTGGCCTTCTACTCGACGTGGCCGGTCGGCTTCTTCGTGTCCACGTTCGGGTTCGCCGCCTACCTCGCCGCCATGGCCGTGCGGCTGGTCCGCGCCCGGACCCGACGATCGGCCGAGCGGGAACCGGGGCCCGCCGCCGTCGGCGCGGCGGGGATGGTGGGCGCGTGACCACCGCCGCGTTCTTCGTGTTGGCGCACCCCTTCCTCACGTCGGCCTTCGGGGCGGGCACGGCCATCGCCGTCGCCTCCGGACTCGTCGGCTACGTGGTCGTCCTGCGCGGCCAGGTGTTCGCCGGTGACGCGCTGTCCCACGTGGCGTTCACCGGGGCGCTGGCCGCGTTGGCGTTCGGCGTCGACCTACGGCTCGGCCTCTACGGCGGGTGCGTCGCCTTCGCCCTGCTGCTGGCGGTCCTGGGTCGGCGCTCGGAGGCGGACGACACCGTGGTGGGGTCGGTGTTCGCCTGGGTGCTGGGCCTCGGAGCGCTGTTCCTCAGCCTCTTCACGACGTCGTCCAGCGGCACCGGCGGGTCCGGGGGGACCACCGGGGTCAGCGTCCTGTTCGGATCGATCCTGGGCCTGTCGGGCTCCCAGGCGAGGACGGACGTGGTGGTGTCGGCGGCGGTGGCCGTGGTCCTGGTGGCCGTGGCCCGCCCGCTCGTGTTCGCCACCCTCGACCCGGCCGTCGCCCGGTCCCGCGGGGTGCCGGTGCGGGCCCTGTCGACCGCATTCCTCGTCCTGTTGGGCGTGACCGCGGGCGTGGCCACCCAGGCCGTCGGCGCCCTGCTGCTGCTCGGCCTCCTGGCGGCCCCCGCCGGGGCGGCCCACCGGCTGACGGCCCGGCCCTTCCGGGCGCTGTGGCTCTCGGCGGCCATCGCCGTGGGATCGATGTGGGCGGGCCTGACCGTGGCCTACCTGGTGCCGTCCGTGCCCCCGAGCTTCGGCATCCTCGGCGTCGCCACCGCCGTCTACCTGTCGACCTTCGCCTGGACGTCCCGACGCCGGCGGCTCGGAGCGACGGGGGCGGGTGGGGGAGCGGCCCCGGACCGGGCCGGGCCGTCCGTCTCGCCCCTGGTCACGCCGTAGTGTGTCCGTCGTGAGCGCCACGGAGTCCGTCCACGAACAGGCCGCCCTGCGGCTCGGGGGCCAGGACCAGCGCTACACGCCCGTCCGACGGTCCCTGGTGACCACCCTGGCCGACGCCGGCCGGCCCCTGTCGATCCCCGAGATCCTGGCGGCCAACGAGTCGCTGCCGCAGTCCAGCGCCTACCGCAACGTCACGGCGCTCATCGAGGCCGGCGTGGTGCGTCGGGTGACCGGTGTGGACGACCACGGCCGGTTCGAGCTCGCCGAGGAGCTGGCCGGGCACCACCACCACCTGGCCTGTTCCGTGTGCGGCAAGGTGGAGGACGTGGCCCCGTCGCCGCGCCTGGAGCGGGCCATGGACGAGGCGGCCCGGGTGGTGGCCGAGGAGCAGGGCTACCAGGTGACCGGCCACCAGTTCGACCTGGTGGGGACCTGCCCGACGTGCCGCGAGGCGGCCCGCGCCCCTACGATGCCGACCGCCCGGGCGGGGCGCGCCTGACGGCCGACCCGCCGTGACTCCCGCACCCGGTCGCCGCCCCCCGACCGACCGCCGCCCGACCGACCGCCGCCCGCGCCCCACCGGCACCCGCAGCACCCCCACCCCCAGTACAAGGAGAGAGCAGCATGAGCCAGGACACCCGCACCGAGACGGACAGCATGGGGGCCATCGACGTCCCCGCCGACCGCTACTGGGGGGCCCAGACGGCGCGCTCGCTGCACCACTTCCCGATCGGGGACGACCGCATGCCCGAGCCGCTGATCCGGGCCATCGGCATCCTCAAGGAGGCCTCCGCCCAGGTCAACGCCGACCTCGGCAAGATGTCGCCGGAGAAGTCCGCCCTGATCATCGCCGCCGCCCGTGAGGTGTCGGACGGCCAGCTCGACGACCACTTCCCCCTGAGTGTCTGGCAGACCGGCAGCGGCACGCAGTCGAACATGAACGCCAACGAGGTCATCTCCAACCGGGCCATCGAGATGGCGGGCGGCGTCATGGGCTCGAAGGACCCGGTGCACCCCAACGACGACGTCAACATGTCGCAGTCGTCCAACGACACCTTCCCGACGGCCATGCACATCGCCGCCGTCGAGGAGATCACCCACCGGCTCCTGCCGGCGATCCGGCACCTGCGCGACGCGTTGGCGACCAAGGCCGAGGCCTACGCCTCGATCACCAAGATCGGCCGCACCCACCTCATGGACGCCGTGCCGCTGACCCTGGGCCAGGAGTTCTCGGGCTACGTGGCCCAGCTCGACGCCGACCTGCGCCGCATCGGGTCCACGCTCGACGACCTCTACGAGCTCGCCGCCGGTGGCACCGCGGTCGGGACCGGCCTCAACACCCACCCCGAGTTCGGCACCCGGGTGGCCGCAGCCATCGCCGAGCTGACGGGGCTGCCCTTCGTCACCGCGCCCAACAAGTTCGCCGCCCTGGCCGCCCATGACGCCCTGGTGGCCACCAGCGGGGTGCTGCGCACGCTGGCCGCGTCCCTGATCAAGATCGCCGACGACC
>PMFY01000164.1 GCA_003157945.1 Acidimicrobiaceae bacterium
TGGCGAACGTCTGGCCGGTGCCCGGGATCGACGAACCGGCATACAGCTGGGCGCTCGCGCCGTTCGTGCTCATCCAGTCCGTGCTGCCGGGCATGCTGGCCCGTGGCGGGGGCACGATCGTCGATGTGACCTCCCACACGGCCACGGCCGACCCGCCGGGGCCCGTCGGCCAGGGTGGGTGGGGAGTCGCCTATGCCGCGTCGAAGGCGGCCGCCCACCGGTTTGCACCGCTGCTGGCGGTGGAGCTCGGCGACCGGGGCATCCGGGCGTACAACCTCGATCCGGGCTACGTCGAGACCGAGCGCCAGATCGTGAACGCCTCGGCCCTGGGGCTGGTCGGCCGCTACACCGGCGCCCCGCCGTCGGTGCCGGCGGCGGCCATCGCCTGGATCGTCGACCACCCCGAGGCCCTCGAGAACGGGCAGACCGTGCGCGGCCAGAAGCTGGCCCTGGTGGAAGGGCTGCACCCCGACTGGCGGGACCGGTGACGGACGACTCCCTCCGGGACGGCGGCGGCGCACCGGCCTCGGGCGGGCCGTCGGTGACGGTCTACTGGCGTAAGGGCTGCCGGTTCTGCTCGTCGCTGCGGCGGGAACTGCGTCGGGCCGGACTGCCCACCACCGAGATCGACATCTGGGCCGAACCCACCGGGGCCGCGTTCGTGCGGGGCCATGCCGGGGGCACCGAGACGGTGCCGACGGTCGACGTCGCGGGAACGGTGCTCGTCAACCCGTCGGCGCGCGACGTGGCGGCGCGGGCGGCGGCCGCCGGGATCGCCACGTCCCCGCCGTCGGCCCGGTGGTTCCGCCGGCGGGGGTGAGTGCCGTCAGGCCGCGCCGAGCAGGGCGAGGCCCCGCATGAGGAAGGCCACACCGGCGGTGTCGGGGTCGACCGACGCCCGCAGCGTCGACCGGGTGACCACGGCACCGTAGGGGGCGTTCCAGTAGTCGGGGTCCCCGGGTCGCACCTCGGTCCAGGGCGACACGTAGAGGTAGGGCTCCGGCACCCCGCCGTCCCCGGGCGATGCCCCGAGGTTGACCCCACCCGCGGTGGTCGTGGCCTGCAGGCCCAGGTCGAAGTGCTCCGGCCACAACTGTGCGGCACTCGGCCGTCCGAGGTGGGGGAGCACGGCGTCGAGCACCCGGGACCCGGTGCGGTACCACCGGAGGACGATGTCGGCGGACGCGGTGTCCAGGTCCAGCGGGGCGTCCGGGTCGCCCGCGGGAGGTGCGTCCGCCCCCGGTGCGAACACCCCGTCGAGTGACGTGCCGGCGAACGCCGCGGCCGCAGCCAGCGAGGTGCCGGGCAGGGCCAGGGTCGCCGCCGTCACGCCGGCATCGGTCTGTCGCTCCACCACGAGGTCGGTGCCGGCCAGCCGGACCACCGTGTCGTCGTCGCCGAACGGCGGCGTGGCGATGCCGGTCGGGGTGACCCGGAGGCCGAAGTGGCCACCCTGGGCGGCGCGGGCCCGGGCCAGTACGTGGGTGGCGACCCGCTGGAGCTCGCCCCGGGTCGCGGTGAACCGGTCGGGCAGGTCGGTGGGTGCGGGCATCGGTCCTCCTCGTGGCGGTGTCGGCGATCCGAGAGTAGACCGGCGGCTCGCTCACGCCGGCAGCGCCAGGCCGGCGAAGCCGGCGGCGATGCCCAGCAGTGCGCCACCGACGAGGGCCCAGACGACACCGCGTCGCAGCGCCAGCAGCCACACCCCGGCGGCGACCAGCAGGCCCAGCTGCCACCACTCGGACAGGGCCAGGGCCAGCGGCACGGTGGCACCGGCGATCGCGCCGATGGACGCCGCCCCGGCTCCGGTCAGGAACCCCTGGGCCCAGACGTTGGTGCGCAGGGCGTCGAAGCGGGGGCCACCGACCAGCACGAACACGAAGGAGGGCACGAAGGCCACGGACGCGGCGAGGAGCCCGCCCAGGATGCCGGAGGCGGCATACCCGACCACGGCGACCGTCTGCGTGACCGGTCCCGGCGTGATCTGGCCCAGGGCGACGGCGTCGAGGAACTGGCCGGCCGACATCCAGTGGTACGTGTGGACGGCGTCGTGCTGCATCATCGGGATGATGACGAACCCGCCGCCGTAGGAGAACAGCCCCACCTTCAGGGCGACCCAGCTGAGTGCCCCGAGTCCTCCGGCGGCCAGGGCCGGGACCGCACCCACGGGCAGGAACGCCGGCAGACGGCGGCCGGGGGTGGCGCCCCGGGGACGGCGGAGTGTCGCCTCGAGTACCCCGCAGGACGCCAGCACCAGCACCAGCCAGGGGCCGACGGTCGCCGCCGCCAGCCCACCGAGGACCAGGTAGGCCGCCCACCGGGTACGGGCGGCGGTGGCGCGGCCGGCCCGTCGCCAGCTGCCGGGAAGGAGTCCGAGTGCCGCCTGGAGGGCCACGGCCGGTACGGCGGCACCGGCGCCGGCGGACGCCCCCCGGACCCACAGCGGTGCATGGGGCGCGAAGAACAGCACCGAGAGCGCCAGGATGACCACCAGGCCGGGCACGATGAAGCACAGGCCCCCGACGATCGCACCCGTCGGTCCGCGCAGCCGCCAGGCGCACAGGATGGCCAGCTGCGTGGAGGCGGGGCCCGGGAGCAGGTTGGTGGCGGCGATCCCGTCCTCGAACTCCTCGTGGTCGAGCCAGCCGTGCCGCTCCACGCACAGCGAGCGGAACAGCGCGATGTGGGCGGGTGGTCCGCCGAAGCCGATGCAGCCGATGCGGCCCCACTCCCGGGCGATGGTGGCCAGGCGGACGGGCCCGGGTGCGGGGTCGCTCACCGCAGCGGACGCGCGGCGCGAGACCTCACAGGACGGGCTCGCTCGGGACGTCGAAGTACTCCTGGTAGGCGCGGCTCCGCTCCCGGAGCTCGTCGGCGTCGAGCCCGGTGTCGGCGAAGGTGTACCGGCTACCGGCCCCGCCGCCGTCGCCGGGGTGGGTGCCGAGGAAGGTACGCATCCGCGCCTCCGCCTCGGCGGTGAACTCCAGGCCGAGCGCGTCGTAGACGGTGCCGATGGTGGCGAACGGGTCGGCCATGAACTCGGCGAACTGCACGTCCACCACCTGGTCGGCGGGGAGGGTGCCGTCGAGGCGGGCCGCCACCGAACGGTCGAGGCCGAGGATGATGTCCTCGGCGTACTCGGCCCCGGCCACCGCCACGCTGGCATCGTCGCTCGCCATGCTCCGCAGCAGCGCGGCCAGCGCGCTGACCGAGGAGATCACCCGCACCGGGTCCCGGTGCGTCTGGATGACGAGGGCGTCGGGGTACTCGTCGAGCAGTTCGCCGAGGCTCCACAGGTGGCACGGTGACTTGAGCAGCCACCGGTCACCGGCGTGCCGGCTCTGGAGGTGCTGGAGGAAGATCCGGTGCCACCGGTAGGTGGGGGCCATGTCCGCCTCGTGCAACAGCCACCGGTCGTACCCGGGGATGTCGTATTGCAGGGGGAACATCATCGAGCGGAAGTCGGAGGCGGTCATGCGGACGCACTCCTGGGCCAGGGTGGCCCCCAGCGGGTGGAAGTCGGTGAAGCCCGGGATGATCAGATCGGGCATGGCGGCGATGGCGTCCGCCTCGGCGATGCGCGGATCGGTGGTGTACGTGGCCGTCTCCGGCGGCGGCACCGGCTGGTCCACCTCCCACGTCAGGGGCGCCCGGTTCGACGGGTCCTGGGCCAGGAGGTCGTAGAGGATGGTGGTGCCGGTGCGGGGCTGGCCCACGATCACGATCGGTCGGTCGACCGCACCGTCGGCGACCTCGCGGTGCCGGTGCCGCCAGTCCATGATGCGCAGCCGGGTGGTCAGGTAGCCGGCCACCTCACCCTCGACGATGGTGCGCCCCAGGTCGTTCAGCCGGGCATGGCCGTCCAGGTCGTCCAGGAGCCGGTCGAGGCCCTCCCGCCAGGAGTCCTCACCGAGGTCGGCGCAGCCGGTGGCGGACATGGCGGCCCCGACCATGGCGTCGGCGTCGAATCGGGGCCCGGGCACCTCAGGCCTGCCCCACGGGGACGACGGCGGTCGAGATGTCGGGTGGGTCGGGATTGTCGAGCCAGCGCACGCAGACGAAGCCCCGGTGCCGCCCCCCGGTGTCGAGCCATTCGGTCCGGCCCGCCGCGGCGGACGGGGGAGGGGAGGCCGCCACCACGATCCGCACCCGGCCGTCGGACCCGGGGGCCACGGCGGCGTTGGTCACCGAGCTGTGGCGCCGGCGCGAGTCGATGCACTCGTGCCAGATGTTCTCGACCGACACGTTCCAGTACCGGGTGCCCGGCGGGGTGAACTCGATGGTCAGGGCCTCGTCGGGCGCCAGCCGGAACGTACCCAGGACGTAGAGGTTGTCGGGGGTCGTGTTCTCCCCACCCAGCGCCTCGGCGGCCACCGTCAGCAGTTCGTTCGGGCGCTCGAGCGCCTCGGGCAGCACCCCGTGGTGGAGGGTCAGGAGTTTGGCGACCGTCCAGCCCCAGGCGGTCAGCTGCTCGGCGATCCCGGCGTCGGTGGGCCGCTCCGGCGGCCCGGGAGGATCGAGCGGGGCGATGGCGAACTCCGCCTCGGTCTCGGTCGCCCGGTCGCCGATGTACTGGCGCACGACGATGGCGGAGGCGTCGTCGGGAACCGGCACCCAGGTGGCGCCGTCGAGCTCGACACGGTCCGGTTCCTCGGTCGCCAGCACCAGCGCGAACCGGCCCGCGGCATCGAGCGTGAGGTCGGTGTCCGACACGTAGGCGGCCATGCGCCGGGGCGTGAGGCCGCGCCCGGCCAGCACCTGGAAGCCCAGGTAGGTGACGGTGTTGCGGGAACCCGTCACCCGGTAGCGCCGGGCCCCGTCGATCATGGCCAGGTGGTAGGCGCCGTCGGGGTTCGGTCCGCCCACCATCCGTGCCGGCGAATTCATCGGGAAGAACCACGGGAGGTCCGGGTCCACGTCGAACGAGACCTCGGCGGACAGGGCGGTGACGCGCCCGAGGGCGCGGTAGCCCTCCACCAACTCGAGCTCCGTCTCGGACTCCTCGGCGACCATGGCCGCCATGTCGTCGAGCATGGCGCGCACCAGCGCCCATGCCTCGGTCGTCGCCCGACCTCCGGCCGCCCGTGCGTCGCTCATCCGTGTCCCCCTTGCCGTCGCGACCGACACCCTACGCACGCGCCGGGACCCGGCGCGGCGTCGACGTCGGTCAGGGGGGACCTACGTGTCGCTCACGACGTAGCGGGCGGCCGGGGTGCCCGGCGGATGGGTGACCCCGGGGACGGCATCGGGGTTGGTCACGCACACCTCGCCCTCGAGTCCGTCGGGATCGCGGAAGAATATGCTCAGTACCGGCCCGAAGTCGGTCACGAACGAGTCGGCGGCGCCCCGGGCGATGAGGCGCTCCCGGATCGTCTCGAACGCCTCGACCGAAGCGGCCTGCAGGGCGAAGTGGTCGAGCCTGCCGCGCCCGAACATCGGCACCTGCCGGTCCGCCTCGGTGTTCCCCTCGATTTGGAACACGTTGAGCTCGGCCCACGGTCCGATCCGGATGATGGACAGACGGACGGCCTCGTTCCCGTCGACCTCCGGCGCGTCGCGCACCACCTCGGCCTCGAACACCTGCTCGTAGAAGGCGTGCAGCCGCGCGGCATCGTTGGTCAGGGTGGCGACGTGGTTGAGACCGATGGTCAGCATGGCGGCTCCCGGTGGTGGCGGACGGGGTCTGGATCACGACGGGCGACGACGCCGCGTCGCCCGTCAGCGTAGGTCGGGCGCCCGGGTGGGGCACCGGGCCGGAGGCCGTCTGGTTGACTGGCCCCATGAGCGACGCCACGGCCACCGAGCTGCCCTTCCACGACCGTACGGACTTCGAGGATGCCGACCGGGGCTTCGTCGGCGCGCTCGACCCCTGCGTCATCACCGACTCCTCGGGCCGGGTGGTCTGGGACAACGACGCCTACGGGTTCCTGGTGGGGGAGTGCCCCGAGACGGCCCACCCCAGCCTCTGGCGCCAGGGGCAGCTGGTGTCGCGCCAGGGCCTCTACGAGGTGTGCGGGGGGATCTACCAGGTCCGTGGCCTCGACCTGTCGAACATGACGCTGGTGGAGGGCGACGAGGGCGTGATCGTCATCGACCCGCTCATCTCGGCGGAGACGGCCGCCGCCGCCCTGGCGCTGTACCGGGCCCACCGGGGGGACCGCCGGGTCACGGCGGTCATCTACACCCATGCCCATGTGGACCACTTCGGGGGTGTGCGCGGCGTCCTCGACGACGAGGCCCTCGAACGCGGGGTGCCGATCCTGGCCCCCGACGGCTTCATGGAGTCCGCCGTGTCCGAGAACGTCTACGCCGGCGTCGCCATGAGCCGACGCGCCGTCTACATGTACGGCGCCGCACTCGCGAAGGGGCCGGCGGGCCAGATCGGCTGCGGCCTCGGCATGACCAACTCCACGGGCACCATCGGCCTGGTTCCGCCCACCGTCGACATCACCCGCACCGGACAGGAGGAGGTGCTCGACGGCGTCCGCATCGTCTTCCAGGTGACCCCGGGGACCGAGTGCCCCGCCGAGATGAACTTCTACTTCCCCGGGCACCGTGCCCTCTGCATGGCCGAGAACGCCACCCACAACCTGCACAACCTCGTGACCCTGCGTGGGGCCCTCGTGCGCGACGCCCGGGTGTGGGCGGCCTACCTCGACGAGGCGATCGACCTGTTCTGCGCCGACACCGACGTGGCGTTCGCCTCCCACCACTGGCCGACCTGGGGCGGCGACCGCGTCGCCGAGTACCTGGCGCTCCAGCGCGACCTCTACGCCTACCTCCACGACCAGACCCTCCGGCTGATGAACAACGGCCTGAACGGCGCCGAGGCGGCCGAGGCGATGGAGATGCCGCCCGCCCTCGAGCAGGCCTGGCACACGCACGGGTACTACGGCTCGGTCAGTCACAACGTGAAGGCGGTCTACCAGCGCTACCTCGGCTGGTTCGACGGCAACCCGGCACGGTTGTGGCAGCACCCGCCGGTCGAGGCGTCGCTCCGCTACGTCGAGTGCATGGGGGGCGCCGACGCCGTGGTGGAGACCGCCCAGGGCTACGCCGACCGGGACGACCTGCGCTTCGCCGCCGAGCTCCTCGACCGCGTCGTGTTCGCCCAGCCCGACCATGCGACGGCCAAGGAGCACCTGGCCGCGGTGTACGAGCGTCTGGCCCACGGCGCCGAGAACGGTACGTGGCGCAACTTCTACCTCATGGGCGCACACGAGCTGCGCCACGGTATCTCCGGCGACAACTTCACCACGGGTTCGGCCGAGCTGCTGGCGGCCCTGACCGTCAGTCAGCTGTTCGACGCCGTCGCCATCCGGGTGGTGGGGCCGCGGGCGTGGGAGGAGGTCCTCACCATCGACTGGCGGTTCACCGACGTGGGGGAGACCCGGCGCATGACCCTGCGCAACGGCGTCCTCACCCATCGGGTGGTCGACGGTCCGGCGACGGCGGCCGATCTGTCGGTCGCCCTCACCCGTCCGCAGCTGCTCGGCATCCTGCTGGGTGCGGGACTCGACGGGGTCGACACCGAGGGCGACGCCGACGCGCTGGTCCGGCTGGTCGGGGTCGTCGAGTTCGGCGGCGCCCCGTTCCCGGTCGTCACCCCGTAGTCCCGGCCGTCGGTGCCGGTCGCCCCGCAGGGGGGTTCAGCCGATCAGGTCGACGATGTCCACGACGAGCAGCGTGAAGACCATGGCGCCGACCACGGCGTACAAGGCCGTGAACAGCCACTTCTGGTGGTGGTCCGCCAGCCAGAAGCGACGGATGCCGAGGAAGTCGAACGTGAGGGCCAGAACCCCGACCGGGATCGAGATGATCGGGCCCACGCCCTTGGCCAGCCCCAGCAGGGGGAGCAGGATGGGCAGGACGATGTAGCTGAGCAGGCAGCGGGTGGCCGACAGCAGGATCGACGCACCGAAGATCCGGTGCGTGGACGACTCGGGCAGCGCGGCACGCTCGTCCGGCACGCGCAGGAGGTGCCGCACGGCCTGGTCGGCCTTCGACCGGCCACCGGTCGTGGGTGCCGCGGTGGTCACGGTGGTCACGGTCTGGTCCACGCCGCGAGTGTAGACCGCCCGCGGCCGCAGCAGGCCGCCGGCGGTGACCGGGGGACGGCCGGTGCAACAGGTATGGTCCCCCGGTATGGGTGAGCCCGCATGACCCCGGACGGCGCGCGTCGCCCGCACGCAGCCCGTCGCACGGACGGTACGGCCCCCGGCGCGTCGGGGACCGGGTCGGACATGTGGTCCCTCCGACGCACCGACGGTTCGATCGCCACCGGGTGGTTCCTGCTGCCGCTCCGGCTCTTCCTCGGCGTCACCTTCGTGTTCGCCGGGCTCCAGAAGCTGGCCAATCCCGACTTCTTCCGGTCCTCGAGCCCCGTCTCGATCCATGCACAGCTGGTCGGGGCCACCCACACGAGTCCGATCGGCAGCCTGCTCGGCCACCTGACGGGGGCGGCGTCCGTCATCGGCGCCCTCATCGCCGTCGCCGAGGTGGCCATCGGCGTCGGGGCCCTGTTCGGACTGCTCACCCGGGTGGCCGCCGTCGGCGGCATGCTCGTGTCGTTCAGCCTGTTCCTGGCCATCTCGTACCACTCCCGCCCCTACTTCACCGGGTCCGACATCGTGTTCCTCTTCGCCTGGACCCCGTTCGTACTGGCCGGTGCCGCCGGGGCCCCGGCTCTCGACACGTGGTTGGCCGGTCGTCCGGCTCCCCGGGGCACACCCGCGGAGGGCGCGCCTGAGGGTGCCGTGTCACGTGGAGCGGTCATCGGCATCGTCGCCGCCGGCAGCGCCGTGCTGATCGGCGCAGCGGCCGGGCTCGGGCGGGCCGTCGGCTCCTCCACGCGGAACGCCGCCACCACGACGACGGTGCCTCCGACGACGACCACCACCGTGGCATCGCCCACGACGACGGTGGCGGGTGCGACCACGACCACGGCGCCGCTGCCCAAGGGGACCTCCATCGGCTCCGCGTCCCAGGTACCGGTCGGTGGCTCGGCGGCCTTCAACGACCCGACCACCGGTGACCCGTCGCTGGTGATCCAGCAGACGGCCGACGACTACAAGGCGTTCGACGCCATCTGCCCCCATGCCGGCTGCACCGTGGCGTACCAG
>PMFY01000312.1 GCA_003157945.1 Acidimicrobiaceae bacterium
GCCGCTGTTCCACGTGTTCGGCTTGTCCAGCATCCTGGACATCTGCGTGCGGTTCGGCTGCACCATGTCGCTGATCCCGAGGTTCACCCCCGGCGTGGTGCTGACCGCGATCCAGCGCGACCGGGCCACGATCTTCGAGGGCGTGCCCACCATGTTCGCCGACTTGCTGTCCCAGCCGGACCTGGACAGCTACGACCTGTCCTCGCTGCGGATCGCCATCTCCGGCGGGGCCTCGATCCCGGCGCCGATCCTCGACGCGTTCGAGGAGCGTTTCGGGCTGATCATCCTGGAGGGCTACGGGATGACCGAGACCGCGTCCACGGTCACCTTTAACCCCAGTGCGGCCGACCGCCGCGCCTACAGCGTCGGCAAGCCCATCTGGGGAACGCAGACGCAGGTCTGGGGCATCGATGGCCGGCCGCTGCCGGCCGGGCCTGAGCATGTCGGCGAGATCGTCACCCGCGGGCTGCACGTGATGAAGGGATACCTGCACCAACCCGAGGCCACCGCCAGCGTCTTCACCGGTGACTGGCTGCACACCGGTGACCTCGGTCACCTCGACGCCGACGGCTACCTCTACATCGTGGGCCGCAAGAAGGAGATGATCGTCCGAGGGGGGATGAACGTCTACGCCGACGACGTGGAGGCGGCCCTGCAGGCCCATCCGGACGTCGTCGAGGCCGCCGTGGCGGGCATCCCCCACGCCGTGCTGGGCGAGGACGTGGCCGCCTGGGTCGTGCTGCGGCCGGGCTCGGGGGCCACCGCCGAGGCGGTCGTCGACTTCGCCCGCCAGACCCTGGCCGACTACAAGGTGCCCCGCCGGGTGGACGTGGTGGTCGAGCTGCCCAGGAACGCCGGGGGGAAGGTGGTCAAGTCCCACCTGACCGCCGGGTCGGACGGTCCGGCGTAGGAGAGAGGAGCCCGCAGCGTGCAGGTACACACCTTCGACTTCGTGGTCGACGGGACGCCCGAGGAGGTCTGGGACGTCATCTGGACGCGGACCCGCGCCGGGTTCACGTCGGACACGGTCACCATCGAGATCCTCCACCCGGGTGACGTCGACGGCAACGGACTGGTGCGCCACTGCCACTTTCCCGTTCCCCGGTACCTGCTGTCCGGGGGGAGGGCCCAGTCCTGGGAGTGGATCACCGAGGCCCGGCGCCCGGTGTCGTGGCGGTACGACGCCGTGGGCAAGCCCCTGTGGTCGCGGGCCTCGGGCGGTACCCGGCTGGAGGACCTGGGCGGAGGACGGACCCGGGTCCACTTCCGCGAGACCTACGAGGTGTTCAATCCGGTGATGCGGCTGCTGCTCGAACGCCGGGTGCACCGCTTCATCTCCGAGGGCAACGACAAGCTCATCGAGGCCTCCATCGTGCGGGCGCTGGCGGCGCTGCACGGGACGGAGCCCGACCCGACCTGAGATCAACCGTGCCGGCCGGGGACGGAGCGCCGCGGCGACGGTCCCGACCGGTACGCCCCGGTCAGGAGGGGATCGACACCTGTGCGGCCTGGGCCAGGAGCGGGGCCCGGTCGGCGGAGAGGAGGTACCCGTCGGCGATCGACCGGTCGAGGGCGGTGGTGTAGGCGGCGACGTAACCGGCCGTCGAGCCGTAGAGCGCGGTCAGCGTCTGTGGACCGAACGGCACGGTGGACCCGAACAGACCGCAGAGCTCGCTGCTGCCCGACGGGGGCGCACCGCTCAGCGTGGCCACCGGCACGTCCACCGCGGGGGTGCGGACGCCACCCGTCACGTTGCCGTGGGCGTCCAGGGCCAGGGTGGCGGGGTCGGTGGAGGACAGGCTGAACGGCTGCGGTGACGGTGGCTCCGTGCCGTCGTCCACCCAGTGCTCGAAGGCGACGAACGCGGCCTGGGCCACCTCGTGCTGGGGCCCCGAGTTCACCGGGGTGGTGCAGCCGAGGAATCCGGCGCCCACGCCGAGCTCGTAGGCGTCGGCGTGGGACGTCCCCGCCACCTCCCACGTGCGGATCCTCGCGGTGTTGGGCTGCTGAGCCGCCGCGTACCCGAGCTGGATCAGGTCCGTCTGGGTCTCGAGCATGAACACGGGGACGTCGAGGTCGGTGCGGATGCGCACGTCGCCGTCGATCGACGAGGTGACGTTCGTGGTGTCGAACGGGGCGGCACCGCCCCCGCGGGAATGGATGAAGATCCCCTGGTACGCGGGGTCGAGGGGCTGGATGGCATCGGCGTAGGTGGTCAGGTAGAACGCCGACTGGGACTCGCCGACGGCCACCACGTGCTTGGGCCGCAGCCCGCCGAGGACCGACGGGGCCGGGGCCCGCAGGGCCTGGCCGATCTGGGCGAACATGTCGAGGGAGTACTGGTCACCGGGGTGGTGCAGGCTCCCGTACCGGGCCGGCTCGTCCTGGCGCAGGCCTTTGCCGGGACCCGACGTGAGGAGCGCCTTGCCGCCGTCCACGGCGATCGCCTGGGTGGACACCCCCACATAGGCGGCGCCCGAGTCCATGAGGGCCGGGTTCAGGTAGTCCCAGTCGGGCGCGGACTCACCGGCGGAGACGTTCATCCACTCCACCACGACGTTCCCGTCGAACTTCGCCGGGTCGCTCGGACGTCGCACGATGACGCGCGTCCGGTAGGGCGCCGAGCCGGCGACGGCGATGGTCCACTTCCCGTCGGAGGGCGTGGACCGGCTGGTGAAGGACGATGCGGTGCCCGAGGCGAAGTACTCCTGCTCGACGTACCCGTGGGCGGCCAGACCCGTGGGATTGGCCGACACCGGTTCGATGACGTGCCCGGTGTCCGGTGGGGTGCTGAACCGGGCCGGCGCCCGCCACCCGGTCGTCTCCACCGACGTCGTGGGGGAGGACGTCGCCGCGCCGCCGCAAGCGGCCAGTGTCCCGGCGACGATCAGGAGGACGGCACAACTCCGGCTCGCCCTGTGTGCGGTGCGGTGATCCACGATGTGCTCCCGGCCTCCCCCGACGGACCCGACGGACACCACGACGTGGCCCGGACCCAGGGGCAGAGTAGCGCCGCGCCGGGTCCGGGACACCTGAAGGTCCGGTACGGGCCCCTCGCCACGGGTTCCGACGACAGCTCGCACCGTCGTCCTCCACCATCGAGTCGGACGGGCCTCCGGTGTGTCCGAGCGCCGAGGCGGCCGCACCGTCACCCGGTTGGCCGACGGTCGGCGCACCGGTTGGTGGTGGGTACCCGCTGGTGACCTGACACGCGCGATCCGTTGAGACGGCGACGGGGCGCGGCCCCCGGGCCCGGGTCCCCGATTCCCTACGCGCTCCGGTTCTCCGCGCTGAGCATCCAGGACTGCTTCTCCAGCTCCACCACGATCCCGTGCAGCAGATCGGAGGTGGACGGGTCCTCCCGGTCGACCTCGTCGTGGACGCGACGGATACCGGCGACGACGGTGCGCATGCTGTCGGTGATCAGGTCCACCACCGTGGACGTGCCGAGCTCACCCGCCGGAAGTGGCGTGAGGCCGGCCGTGCCGGCGACCGTGGGTGCCCGTCCGTCGGCCACCTTGCCCAGGGCCCGCATCCGCTCGGCGATCGTGTCGGCGGCGTCGCGGGCGGCGTCGGTGATCTCGTCGAGCTGGAGGTGCAGGTCCCGGAAGTTGTGTCCGACGACGTTCCAGTGGGCCTGCTTGGCCTGGAGCTGCAGACCGATGAGGTCGACGAGGACCTGCTGGAGGTCATCGCCGAGTCCGGCACTCGCGGTGAACCCCTTCCTGTTCGTGGATCGTGGATTGTCGGTAACGGTGGTCATCGGTGCTCCTTTCGAGCGGTTGGTCGGGCGGGAAGGGTTGGGTCCGTCACGGCGGGGGCGCCGTCGGCGCGTCCGCGGTGCGAGTGTGCTCGGCGATGGTGGCGGCCACCACGGAGAAGTCCTGGCCGGCGGCTCCGTCGGCCATCGACGCCTCCATCCACGCACGTGCGGCGGCCGCCGCAGGCAGGTCGACGCCGGCGCCCCGGAGGACCCGGTCCATGAGCACCATGTCCTTCGTGGCGAGCTCCAACTTGAAATTCGGGGGGTACTCCGACGCCTCGAGATTGGCCCCCTTGGCCCGGACCGTGGGGCCGATGGGCGAGTCGGCCAGCACGTCCAGCGTCGTCGCCCGGTCGAGGCCGAGCACGTCGGCCAGCACGGTCGCCTCGCCGAGCGTGACCATCGAGGCCACGAGCGTCAGGTTGACGACCAGTTTGATGGCCGCACCGGACCCGGTCGGGCCCACGTGGCGGGGCTGTCCGAGCGATGCCAGCAGTGGCTGCACCCGTCGGAAGTCCTGGTCGCTCGCCCCCACGTAGATCTGCAACCGACCCGCGCCCGCCTCGGGCACGCTGCCGCGGACCGGCGCGTCGACGGCGGTGACTCCCAGGGGGAGGCGGTCCGCGACGGCGCGGAACTCACCGGGCCCGATGGTCGACATGTCGATCCAGACCAGCCCCGGTTCCGCCGCGGTGGCGAGGCCCCCGGCCCCGAACAGGACGCCTTCGACCGCGTCGGGCGTGGCCAGCATGGTGACCACGAACTCGGCTCCACCGACGGCCGCAGCGGGTGTGGCAGCCACCTCGGCGCCGAGCCGGGCCAGGGGCACCGTCCGCTCGACCGTGCGATTCCACACGGTGACGTCGTTGCCGGCTTCGATCAGCCGCCGCGCCATCTGGGTTCCCATCAATCCGAGGCCCAGGAATCCGATCTTCGACATCGCCTGTCCATCTCTCTCGTCGGGTCGGGACGATCCGGGTGGACCGCCCTCCGTTCCTTCTGCTTCGCCACACCGGGTCAGGAGGTGTGGGGCTCCGTGTGGGACATCCGGACGGCGAGGACCGACACGGCGAGCAACGCTCCTGTCGCGACGCCCAGGGCCACCCACGCCTGTCCGTGCGTCACGAGTGCGGCCCCGACCACGGCACCACCGAACATGGCGACCACCGAGGCCGCCCGGCGCCCACGCGGGCGGCTCCGGGGGTCCGCGGCGAAGCCCGTGAGGGCCATGGTCAACACCGTCGTCGTGAGGTCGGGGACCGCGAGGTGGCGGGCCACGGCATTCTGGACTCCCATGGCCAGTGCCAGGAGGCCGGCCACGGCCGACGTGGTGGCGAGGGGCGCGGGCAGCCCGACGACCCCCACGACGACCAACGCCGCCGCCACCAGGACGGTCTCCACGAAGGCGGCGGTGGCGAGCAGGTGGGCCGCCGCGGCACCTCGTCGTGCGAGGTGACCTCCGACCACCGCACCGACCATGAAGCCGACCAGCGCCACCAGCGAGGCGACCAGGGAGAACCCGGGAGCCCTGGCCACGGCGAACCCGAGGAACACGACGTTGCCGGTCATGTTGGCCACGAACACACGCCCGAGACGGAGGATGCTGACGGCGTCGACCAGGCCCGTGACCACGGTCATGCCCACCAGCAGTGCCGGTAGGGCCCCGAACTCGGGATCGTCGACGAACGAGTGCAGGATGCCCGGGGCCGCCGTGGCCCCGGTGGTCCGACTGGCGTGTTCCGGAGAAGTGGTGATGGTCATGGTTCCCTCGTTCCGCTCGATCTCCCTTCATCGTCCGCCCGACTGATTGAGAAGTCCAATAGAAGTAAGTGATCAGATTGAGCGGTAATCTGGATCAATGGAGCTTCGTCAGCTCGAGGCGTTCGTGGCCGTGGCGGAGGAACGGAACTTCACCCGGGCCGCCGCCCGACTGCACGTCGCCCAGTCGGGACTCTCGGCGACGATCCGGACGTTGGAGCGGGAGCTGCACGCCCCGTTGTTCGTCCGGACGACCCGAACCGTCAGGTTGACGCCGGCGGGCCTGGCCCTCCTCGGCGACGCACGACGGACGCTCCAGTCGGCCCGCACGGCCGTGGAGGCCGTCGCCGCCGTCGAAGGCCTGCGGCAGGGCAGCTTGACGCTCGGCATCATGCAGAGCAGTTCGCTGTTCGACCTGCCGAGCATCCTCCGGCGCTTCCGGGACGCCTACCCGGGCGTCGAGCTGCGGCTCAGTCAGCTGACGTCGGCCGACGCCGTCCGACTCCTCCGGGACCACGACCTCGACGTGATCTTCACCACGGGGTCCGACCGGACGCCGCCGGACCTCGTGTCGATCCCCATGGTCGAGTCCCCGCTGATGGTGGTGTGCGCGGACGATTCGGTCCTGGCCGATCGAACCGTCGCGGACCTGTCCATGGTGGCGGCCCAACCACACATCGGGTTCCCGGTCGGTTGGGGTATCCGGGCGCTGGCCGATCGGGCCATGCACGCCCGGGGCCTGGAGCCGAACTACGTCTTCGAGATCAACGACACGTCCACCGTGCTCGAACTCGTCGAGGCGGGATTCGGCGTGGCGCTCGTGCCCGAGATCATCGCCAACCTCAAGGGCGGACTGCGACGGATCCCCCTCAGGGGACGCCGATGGAACTGGACGATCGTGGCGGAGGCACTCGGCCCCGCTCCGCCGAATCCGGCCGCTCGGGCCCTGTGGCGGATGCTGGGGGACGCCGCCGGGTGACACGGAGTCTTCCCCTGGGCGGCGCACGGGTACCCGTGCGCCGGCCGTGAGCGAGCGCCGGCGGTGCTCAGGCGGCGACTCCGTCGAGGAGCCCGGTGATCAGGTCGACCAGGAGCGCCCGCTCGCGGGCCGAGTCGATCCGCCTCGAGGTGAGCATCTGCGCCATCACCAGGCCACGAAGGGTCGCCCACAGCAGTTCCCCCACGACCGCGACCTGACGGGGGGCTCCGTCCCCGACCAGGACGGCGCTCAACTCCCGCATGTCGCGTGCCATCCCCTCCAGTTCGCCTTGTCGGGCACCGGTCACGCCGGACCGGTCCGAGATCAGGATCTCGAGGCTGGCCCGCGACGCCGGGCTCGAGAACGCGGACCATGCCGCCCCGACCACGGCCTCGACGCGTCGGCGCGATGTCCCGTCGGGCACCGGTAGCGACCGGATGGCGAGGCGGAAGTCCTGGAAACCATGGGCGATGACCGCCGACAGCAGGCCGCTGCGGTCACCGAAGTGGTACTGGATCACACCCCAGGTCACACCGGCCCGTTCGGCGATGTGGTTGGCGCTGGCCGTGGCGAACCCTTCCTCGTTGATGCACCGGACGGTCTCCTCGATGATGGCGTCCCTGGTCCTGTCCCCACGCTGCTGGCCCCGACCGACCTTGCGGGTCGGCCGGGACGGGGCGAGGTCCGACCGTCGGACCGGGGTCATCGCATCAGGCCGCCGACCTGGGACACGGGGAGGTCGCGCAGCGATACGAGCCCGGGTGGGGCGGCGCACACCGCCTCGATGGCGTTGACCGCCTTCGCCGCGGTGGCGATCACGCCGGCGTCGTTGTGGTCGACGCCGTCACGACCGAGATGGGTGTTGATCTCGACCCCCGGGCTCCCCGTGACCACGACCCGGTGGACGCCCGGTCGGCCCTCCGGTGGGACGGGCCAGTCGGGTGCGGCGGCCGATGTCAGTCGGTTGACGTGCTCCATCACGATCCTCGGCCGGCCGCCGACGAGGCCCTCTACCGTGAAGCGGACGGCCGCCACCTGGCCCGGCTCGACGTGCATCATCGTGCAGTCGATCGGCTCGGTGGCCACCCACGGCTCGTAGTGCTCACGGACCTCGTCGAGCTCGACCCCGAGGGCGTCGGCCAGGAGCCGGACGGGCCCGCCCCAGATCGAGGCCAGCACGCCGGGGAGGAAGAGCACCGGAACCGTGTCCGGCGTGGTGCCGAAGCCGAAGCTGGCGCCGGTGAACTCGGCGTCGTCGTAGGAGCCGTAGTCGCAGATCTCCTGGACCAGCACCGTGTCGGCCCGAGCGGTGAGGCTGAGTGCGGCCAGGGGGAGGAGGTCGCCCGAGAATCCCGGATCCACGCCGTTCACGTACATCGTGGTGCCTCCGGCGGTGCACGCCACCTCCAGTGGTCCGGTGAGCCATGCATCGGCATGGGGCGGGTAGATCAACCACACCAGCGAAGTCGCGACCACGTTGGTGCCGGCGGCGAGGAACGCCGTCAGTTCGTGGAGCGCCTCGTGCGGCCGTGTCTCGGCCTGGCTCATGTAGACCACGCAATCGGCTCCGAGGGCCACCAGGGCGTCGAGGTCGTCCGTGGCCAGCACGCCGGTCGGCTCGTCGAGGCCGCACAGGTCGGCGGCGTCGCGTCCGATCTTCTGCGGATCGGAGGCGTGGACCCCCACGAGCTCGACCTCGGGTCGGTCGATGAGCTGGCGGAGGGCATGACGCCCGACATTGCCCGTCGAGAACTGGATCACCCGCAACGCCATCGCCACTCCCCGGTACCGGGCGGACCTGTCCGCGCCTTGCGTGGAATCATAGAACCATTTATGTTTTTCGTGTCGGTCCGACAGGAGGTGCGCCAATGGGAGTGCTCGACGGCAAGGTGGCGGTGGTGACCGGCACCAGTCGGGGGGTGGGTGTGGGCATCGCCCACGAACTCCTCCGGGCCGGGGCGACCGTGGTCGGCTGCTCCCGAAGTCCGCTGCCGGCACTACCGGGTGCCCAGGACATCCCCGGTGGCTCCGACCGCTCCGCCCAGTGGGTCTGTGACCAGGGTGACTACCGGGCCATCGACGAGTTCGTGGACCGGGTGGTCGATGCCTACGGGCGGGTCGACATCCTGGTGAACAACGCCGGTGGGACGGTGCCCGCGCCGCACGTCGAGGACGTCCCGGAACTGGTCCAGAAGATCCAGGGAGCGCCCCGGGGCGCCGACGACTTCGAGCGGACCGTCCTCTTCCACTCCTTCGCCATCCAGATGAACCTGATCAGTCCCCTCTGGTTCGCCATCCGCGTGTTCCGCCAGATGCGGACCCAGGCGGGGACCGGATCGATCATCAACATCTCGAGCGGGGCCGGGCACCCGGCCGGGGCACCCACCCTGGTTTCCTACGGGGCGGCCAAGGCCGGGCTCAACCACATGACCCGGTCGCTGGCCGAGGAGTGGGGCCCGACCGCCCGGGTGAACTGCCTGGCCCTCGGCCCGACGATGACCGACAACTTCCGGGCGTTCGTGCTCCCGGCCGGCGACCCCGACGGATCGGACTACTTCGAACAGGTGCCGCTCGGACGGGCCGGCGAGCCGTCCGAGGTGGGGCGGGCGTGCGTCTTCCTCTGCTCGGGCGAGGTCGACTACATCAGCGGCACCACGATCGAGATCGATGGCGGCATGCTCCCCGGCGTGCTGTACGAGTCAGGGCTCAAGACGATCACGGACCTGCTGTGAGCG
>PMFY01000158.1 GCA_003157945.1 Acidimicrobiaceae bacterium
CGAGGGAGACCACCGTCTTGTCCGGGGTCTCGTCGTCGAGGCGCTTGACCAGGTGGATCTCGGTGCCGACGCCGAGGACGGCGCCCGACGGGGCCTCGGCCACGGCCCGGATGATGTAGTCGGTGGAACCCACCTGGTCGGCGGCCTCCACGACGTCGTGCGCGCACTCCGGGTGGACGACGACGATGCCGTCGGGGTGCTCGGCCCGGAAGGCGTCGACGTGGGCCGGGCGAAAGCGCTGGTGGACCGAGCAGTGGCCCTTCCAGAGCAGCAGCGTGGACGTCTTCAGCGTGCCCTCGTCGAGTCCGCCGGCGGTCTGGCGGGGGTTCCACACCGCCATGTCGTCGGCCCCGTAGCCCATCTGGAAGCCGGTGTTCCGGCCGAGGTGCTGGTCGGGGAAGAACAGCACCTGGTCCCCACGCGCGTGCCCGTGGCCGTCGGCACCCAGGGCCCAGGTGAGGACGGCTCGGGCGTTGGAGGAGGTGCACACGACCCCGCCGTTGCGACCGACGAAGGCCTTCAGGGCCGCCGAGGAGTTCATGTAGGTGACCGGCACGACCCGCTCGATGTCGGTGACGGCGGCCAGCGTCTCCCAGGCCTCCTCGACGGCGTCGATGTCCGCCATGTCCGCCATCGAGCAACCGGCGTTGAGATCGGGCAGCAGGACCTGTTGGTGCGCGCCGGTCAGGATGTCGGCCGACTCGGCCATGAAGTGGACCCCGCAGAAGACCACGAACTCGGCCTCGGTCTGTCCGGCGGCGATCCGGGAGAGCCCGAAGGAGTCGCCGCGGGCGTCGGCCCAGGCCATCACCTCGTCCCGCTGGTAGTGGTGGCCCAGGATGAAGACCCGGGACCCGAGCGCCTCCTTGGCGACCCGGATCCGTTCGGCCAGTTCGTCCGGACCGGCCGCCGTGTAGGTGTCCGGCAGTGCGTTCTGTAGGCGGAGCATGGGGATGTGACCTCCTCGGGGAGGCGCTCCGGTAGTGGCCGGCGGGGACAGCCTGGTCGCCCATCCGCGGGGATGTCGGCCCCGGAGCGGTAGATGTTCGCCGGGAACCAGGCCGGCGTCCCTCCAGTGTATTGCCTGTGACCTGGGACCGCGCTCATGACGGTGGCCGGGTCGACCCGGTGGGCCCCGGCGGCACGGCACACTGGTGCAGTGGTCACCCGTCCCCCCTCCGGATCGATCCCCGACGAGCCCGGCTCCTACCAGTTCATCGATGCCGACGGCCGGGTCCTCTACGTGGGCAAGGCCAAGTCGTTGCGGTCCCGGGTCAACTCCTACTTCCAGGACCCGGCCAACCTGGCGCCCCGGACGGCCCAGATGGTGGCCTCCGCCGACCACGTCGAGTGGATGGTGGTCGGCACCGAGGCCGAGGCGCTGCTGCTCGAGCACAACCTCATCCAGCAGTTCCAGCCCCGCTTCAACGTCCGACTGAAGGACGACAAGAGCTACCCCTGGCTGGCCGTCACGCTCAACGAGGAGTGGCCACGGCCCGCGGTGGTGCGGGGCCGCAAGCGCAAGGGCGTCCGCTACTTCGGCCCCTACCCCAACGTCGGGGCCATCCGGGAGACGCTCGACCTGCTGCTCCGGACCTACCCGGTGCGCACCTGCTCGGACAACAAGTTCCAGCGTCACCAGCGGCTGGGCCGGCCGTGCCTGCTGTTCCACATCGAGCGGTGCTCCGGTCCGTGCGTGGGAGCCGTGTCGAAGGAGGAGTACGACCGCCTGGTGGCCGACCTGGCCACGTTCCTCTCCGGGGACACCACACCGCTCGAGCGCCAGCTGGAGTCGGGGATGCGCGAGGCCTCGGCCGCCCTCGACTTCGAGCGCGCCGGGGTCCTGCGGGACAAGCTCGAAGCCGTCCGCACGGCGGACGCCGTCCGCCAGATGGAGCTCGACCGACCCGAGGACCTCGACGTGTTGGGCCTGGCCGAGGACGAGCTCGAGGCCGCCGTCCAGGTGTTCCACGTGCGGGCCGGCCGCGTGGTGGGACGCTCGGCCCTCTTCGTCGACAAGGTCGAGGACCTGAGCCCCCAGGAGCTGGTGGCCCGCCTGCTGGTCGACATCTACGCCGAAGCCGCCTCCGGAGTGCCCCGTCAGATCCTGGTCCCGACCATGCCGGCGGACCTCGAGGCCGTGTCGGCCTACCTGGCCGAGCGGCGGGGCGGTCCGGTGGCCGTCAAGGTGCCCTTCCGGGGCTCGAAGGCCGCCCTCCTCGAGACCGTGCACCGCAATGCCGGCGACGCCTTCGTGCGCCACCGCCTGCAGCGCACGTCCGACCACAACAGCCGGGCCCGGGCCCTCGAGGCACTCCAGCGCGAGCTGCGCCTGCCCCTCGCCCCCCTGCGCATCGAGTGCTACGACATGAGCCACCTCCAGGGGACGGANNTACCGGCACTTCAAGGTGGCGACGGTGGCCGGCAACGACGACTACGCGGCGATGGAGGAGGTCCTCACGCGTCGCCTCACCGCCCTCCTCGACGAGGAGGCCCAGGCCCACGAGCGGGCCGGGGTGGCGTCCGGCGAGGGTACGGATCCGACCGCCACCGCCGGTGCGTCGGTGGCCACGGCCACGCGCCGTCGCTTCGCCTACCCGCCGCAGCTGCTGCTGATCGACGGGGGCCTCGGCCAGCTCCACGTGGCCACCCGGGTGCTCGCGCAGCTGGGGCTCACGGACCGGATCCCGGTGGCGTCGCTGGCCAAGAGCTTCGAGGAGGTCTACCTCCCGGACTCCTCGGTGCCGGTCCGCCTGCCCCGCACGTCCGAGGCCCTCTACCTCCTGCAACGGCTGCGCGACGAGGCCCACCGTTTCGCCATCTCCTACCACCGGACCCTGCGGGGCAAGCGGATGACGGTCGGCGCCCTCGACGGCGTCAAGGGGCTCGGCCCCAAGCGGCGGTCCCGCCTGGTCGAGCAGTTCGGCGGCCTGGGCGAACTGCGGAAGGCGACCCGGGACGAGCTGATGGGCCTATCGTGGTTACCGGCCGACGTGGGTGCCGCCGTGTTCGAGCGCCTGCACACGCCGTTGTCGCCGGAACGATGACCGACGGGTGAGAGTGGACCGATGAGCGAGTACCTGGTGG
>PMFY01000061.1 GCA_003157945.1 Acidimicrobiaceae bacterium
CTACCGGAGCGGCGACCCGGTTCCTGGTCGGGGGCGGGCCCCGGCCGACGGCAGGTGGCCCGTTGACCGGATCACCCGGGAACGGGCCCACATCCGATGAGGTGCGGGGTCAGTCCGCCACCGACCTCCGCCACTCGAGGACGGCCATCGTGGGCAGCGCCGCATAGACCAGGCCGGCTCCGAACAGGAAGGCGAAGTCGATGACACTGACCTCCGCCATCCGCACCACGGCCAAGCCGATCCAGAGCGTGGCGGTGGCGCCCACCCAGAGGCTCATGGCGACCCAGATCCGTCGGGTGTGCGACTTGCCCGAACGGGAACCGGTGGTCTGCCACTCCATCGGCCGGGCGACGAGCATGTCCCAGATGGCGAACACGTGCGCCCACGCGTAGAGCATCTTGGCCATCGCCGAGGTGACCCCGTAACGTCCCCGGTTCCAGAGAGGGAACACCACGACGCCGTAGGCGATGCTCGGGAGGATCCAGAGGTAGTTCGCNNAGGAAGGCCAGCAGGATGATCGGGATCACCGGTGCGAGGAAGGCGAAGAGCGCGGTGTGGATGTAGTACATGAAGCCCGAGATGAAGCACCCTCGGTTCCAGGGCGGGAGTGGGCTCGACCAGAACGACCGGGACCGCAGCATGGCCATCGAGCCGACGCACCACCGGTACTGCTGGGTGAGGAACGAGTCGGGGTCGGGTGGGCAGAGCCCGGTGGCGAGCGGGACCGGGAGATAGGCGACCCGCCATCCGTGGACGGTCATCTCGAAACCCGTGAACACGTCCTCCGAATGGTCGACGAGCGCCATGCCACCCGTCTCCTCGAGCGCAGCCCGCCGGTAGACGGCACATGACCCGACACAGATCGACGCACCGAACCGGTTCCGTGACACCTGCGTGAGCCGGTAGAAGAGCTCTTGTACCGATCCGGCGCCCCGCTCCATCCACGACTGTTCCGGCGAGGCGCGGAAGAACTGCGGGGTCTGGAGGATCCCGATCCCCGGATCGTCATCCAGGTGCGGCAGCGTCTCGAGGAGGAAGTCCGCCCGCGGGGCGAAGTCCGCGTCGAAGATCACCTGGTACTCGCCGTCCGAGATGTCGAATCCCGCGCGCAGGTTGCCCGCTTTCTTGAACCAGCCCAGGTTCTCGCGGACGTGGTAGACGAACCCCATCTCCTCCGCGAGTCGGCGGGCGTCAGGGCTGTCTCCGTCATCGAGTACGTAGACCGTGGTCCGACCGGGATACGTCGCCGCCATGTCGGCGACGTAGTTCCAGGTGTTCCGGATCACGGCCTGCTCCTCATGACAGATCGGCAGGAGGACGTCGACGGTCGGGTACTCGGTCGGCGCCCAGTCCGACACGAGGGCGCGGTGGGCGCGCACGTCGAAATTCCTGCTGCCCACGTTGATCCTCAGCGACAGCAGGTAGTAACCGAGGGTGAAGATGATGACCGGCACGAACACGAGGAGCATCGGCTCGATCATCACGAAGTAGAGCTGGCTGATGGTGAGGCATGCCATGGCGATGAGTGAGAACGCGATGAGGACGGGCATCTCGCGATCGATCCACGAGAACTTCTCGTCGTCGTCGGGCGGGGTCGGCAGCAGGGCGTGCGCGGCGGACGCCTCCGCCGCCGCGAGGTCGAGCTCGGGCACCGGAATCGGACGGACTGCACCCCGTGCCGGCCTGCCGGCGATCGCTCCGGGATCGAGTTCCGGTACCGGCCGCGGGGCCGGTGGCGGAGCCGGCAGCAGGGCGACCGGGACCGGTCGCCCCACGGAAGGCAGCCNNCCCAGAACACCTGGGCGTCGTAGTGGGTGTGGATGTCGAGCCGTTTCGGCGCCACCACCTGGCCCGAGGCGTCGTCGACGCCTTCCTCCGAACTGCGAAACACGTCGAGCGTGGTCATCGGTCCTCCTCGGCTGATGGGCGAGCGATGGTGCGGCCCGTCCGGTGGCGTGACGACGCCGACATCGATCCGTCGGGTGCCGTCGACCGCCCCCTCACCGATGCCTCCAGACGACGAAGGTCGACGTGCCGTATTCATAGGCCGTCGAGACCTTGCCCACGTAGGTGTAGTGCGGGTTGGCGGTCAGTGCTCTCGTGACCACGCCGTCCACGTAGGCCTGAGCTGGCGCATAGTCCAAGGCGATGATGCCGAAGTAGCCGGACGCGACAGCCGCACGATAGGCAGGGGCCCCGGTGAGCACGTGCCCGTGCGGGGGCCGATAGCTGAAGAAGAACATGTTGTCCCACCGCGTGGCGTCCTGAGGCGTGCCCAGGTAGTACTGGAGGACCTGCGCATTGTCCGCCAGGATCGGAGCACCGGACCTCGCCACCAGGGGACGCAGGGTGGTGGTCAGTGCCGTGGCGTTGGGCCACTCGTCGAAGAGTGCGTTGGCCTGATACGCACCGATGGCGAACATGGTGACGAGTAGGACACCGACCGCAGCGCCGCGCAGGTGACGGAGTCGACCCTTGGCCAGGCACTCGACGAGGATGATGCCGCACAGGATCGACCCGAACCACGCCCCGAATGCGACGTGCTTGGACAATGACGTCGCCGTGTCCACGCGGAACTGGTTCACCGGCGCCACGAGCACACCGAGGACGAGGACGGCTCCGATCCCGACGGCCGGGGAGGTCCACCGGACCTTGATGCCCCTCAGGACCAGCGCGACCAGTGCGATCAGCGAGATCGCGACGACGATCCCGACCCACTCCACCGTGTCGGCGAAGATGGCGCCCCGGGATCCTGACGACGAATGCCGCAGCAGGGTGGTGCTGGTCACACCGCTCAGAAGGTCGTTCCCACCGAGCGCCAGGAGCGCGCTGACCATGGCGACGATCCCGGCCGCGAAGATCCCCACCTGGCGGCGTGCCAGGCGGTAGCCGTGGCGCTCCGCGATCAGGAAGAAGAGCAGGCCCAGCACGATCGGGTCGAACTCGAGCGTCACGTACTTCACCGCATTGGCCAAGACCAGCACAGGGATGGCCAGGAACACGCCGGGCGAGGGGTAGGGACCCGGCCGCGTGGCGAAGACGATGGTGATCCACGTGGCCAGGCACAGTACGAACAGCGACATGGCGTCATAGGTTGCGAATGCACCGAGGAACTGGGTCCCGGCCACGGTGGAGAAGACGGCTGCGGCCAGGAGCCCGGCGCCACTGGAGAAGATCCTGGTCGTGACGGCATAGGACAGCACGATGCACCCGAGGATCATGCAAAGGCTCAGCACCCGGNNCGGCCCACCGTGGAGCGCCGCATAGGTGATCTGGTGGCCGGCGGACAGGTAGGTCGCCTCGTCCAGGAAGGCCGTATTCCGTCCGATGAGCAGACCCGACCGGATGGTCTCGACGAGCAGGATGGCAGCGAGGACGGCCTTGGACAGGGTCGAGTGACCGGACCGGCGCGCCGTCGGTTCGAGGGAGGCCTGACCGGCGGACTTGTCGGTCGCCTCACCGGATGGTTCGAGTTCGTCAGCGACGACGGGCTGGGTGACCGTCATCGGCCGTGCCCCGACCGTGTTCCGTCGCCGCGTTGCATCGCACGCCCCATGTCGTTGGTTTCCTGGTGGTTCCGGTCACCGCCGCTGCCCTCACGGGACCGGCATCCGGACTGTCTTCTGACACTG
>PMFY01000291.1 GCA_003157945.1 Acidimicrobiaceae bacterium
TCCATGACCCGCCAGGTCTCGCCCGCGAGTCCCCAGCCCGTTTCGGGGTTGATGGCGTCGGCCAGCGTGTACATCACCGTGTCCAGGTCAGGCGAGATGTGGAGTCCGTGCAGATCGGTGTCGTCCCCCACGTTGACCACCGCCGTGAGATCGCCGGTCGGCACGACCTCGACCATGCCGCGGAGCAGGCGGGCGGCACCCACGCCCCCGGCCAGCGCGGTGATCACCGAAAGGGCCCTTCGCACTCGGTGGTCATGGGGGCACACTATCGGCCCACCATCGCTCTCCTTGCGGTCGATCCACCGGCTCGGACGCAGGCGCCTCCGCGTGCTGTGCCATGCTCCTTGCGTGCCGCCCGAGCGACGACGATCTCTCGACCGAGGCCCGCTGTCCGTGGCGTTCGACGCCACCCCACTCCTCGGTCGACCCACCGGTGTCGGTGCATTCTGCATAGGCGCCCTCGACGGGCTCGCACGGCTCGCGGAGGTCGACGTTTCGGCGTACGCCGTCAGTTGGCGCCGACGGCACGTCATCGGATCACTCGTGCCCTCCGGTGTCTCGGTCCGCCAGCATGCGATGCCGGCTCGGCCACTGCACACGCTGTGGGGACGGTCCTCGCTCCCCCCGGTGGAATGGTTCATCGGCCGTCACGACGTCGTCCACGGGACGAACTTCGTCGTGCCGCCGACGTCCCACGCGTCCCGGGTCGTCACCGTGCACGACCTCACGGTGATCCTGTACCCCCAGCTCTGCGATGTCTCGTCCCTGGCGTATCCGGGCCTGATCCGCCGGGCCGTCGCCGGCGGGGCGTGGATCCATACCCCTTCGCAATTCGTGGCTGACCAGGTGATCGAGGAATTCGACGTCGATCCGGACCGGGTGCGGGCCGTGCACCACGGGATCGCCCACCTCGATGGTCCGGGCGACCCAGACGCCGCGCTCCCGTTCAACCTCCCGGTCGGATGTCAGCGCTTCGTACTGGCGATCGGCACGATCGAGCCCCGGAAGGACTATCCCTCCCTGGTGGAAGCCTTCAGTTCGATCGCATCGACCTACCACGACCTGGCGCTGGTCATCGTCGGCGCCGACGGCTGGGGGGTCGAGGCGTACGAGGATGCCGTCAGATCGTCGTCGGTCGCGTCGAGGATCGTGCGACCGGGCTATCTGTCGGATGCCGAACTTGCCGTCACGCTCGGTCGGGCGACGATGCTGGCGTACCCCTCCGTCTACGAGGGGTTCGGCTTTCCACCCCTCCAGGCGATGGCGGCCGGCATACCGGTGGTGACCACCGTCGCGGGCGCGGTGCCGGAGGTGGTCGGCGGCGGGGCCCTGCTGGTCGAGCCCGGGGACCCGGACAGCCTGGGGGGAGCCATGGAGACGATCCTGGTCGGAGGCAGGGACGTGGAGCTCCTCGTCGAGCGTGGCCGCCAGCGGAGCGCGGCCTTCAGCTGGGACAACTGTGCCGGAGGTCTGGCGGATCTCTACCGCGACGCCATCGCGTACGATCGCCGCCATCGGTAGCCCGCCGGGTCGGTGGAGGCGGTGGACACGTCGGGGCAGCGCACCGCGGGAAGTGACCGAACGGCCCGGGCGCGGCCGGTTAGCATCCCGGCGTGGAATCGGACTCGACGGCGGAATCGCGAAAGGATCGACGGCACCGGCAGAGGACCACCGGGAGGCGATCGATGATCGCGATCGGTGTGTTCTGCGCGGTTGTGGCCGCCATCGGCATCTACGTGGCCGTCGGGAGCGACGCGATTTCCGGTCGGCCCACGGACGGGGGTCATTCCGCCCACGCGAGGCTCTCCGATCACCGGCATCCCCAGAAGGCCCCGGTCGTAAATCGGACCTTCACCGGAGCCTGGGGTGTCGAGTCGACCGCCACGATCGCCGAGAACAAGCTCCCGGGCACCTCAGCGTGGAGGATCGCGCCCGGCGTTGCACCCGGATTCATCGAAGGGTTCGCCGACCACACCTACGCGTCGGCGGGCCAACAGGTCGGCCTCTACGTCTCGACGAGCGCCCCCCAATTCACGGTCACCGGCTACCGGATGGGGTGGTATCAGGGCAACGGTGCGAGGCAGATCTGGCAATCCGCCGACGTGGACGGCGTGGCCCAACCGCCCTGCCCTGTCGATACGACCGTGAACATGGTGAGTTGCGACAACTGGTCCAAGAGTCTCTCGTTGACAATTCCCACCACGTTCCCCTCCGGCGACTACCTCTTCAAGCTCGTCGGGAGTGGTGGCCAGCAGGGGTACATCATGTTGACGGTGGTCGACCCGTCCAGCACCGCGACGTACGTGATCATGAACCGGTCCCTGGTCGAAGCGGCGTGGAACGACTACGGGGGATTCGACTTCTACCAGGGCACCGGACCCTGCGTCGTCGACACCGACACCTATCCGGTGTGCAATCGGGCCCGGGTGGTTTCATTCGACCGGCCCTACGCCGAGGGGAACGGCTCGGCCGACTTCTTCAGCAACGAGTACCCCGTCATCGAACTCGCCGAGGAGCACGGCCTCGATGTCACCTACGACTCGGACGTCACCGTCGATGCCGTGCCCGGGGTACTCGACGGTCATCGGGTGCTCGTCTCCCTCGGACACGACGAGATGTGGACGAACCCGGAGCGGGTCGCCGTCCTGAGCGCCTTCGCGCGCGGGATGAACCTCGCCTTCCTGAGCGGTTCGGCCCTCGTCCGTCACGCGCGACTGCAACCGTCGATCCTGGGTCCGGACCGGGAGGTCGTCGACTACAGGAACGACGTCGACGATCCTCTGAGCGGGAAGGGGGATCCCATGGACGTGACCGGGAACACGTGGAGTGCGCCACCCGCGGACTGGTCGTCGAGCCTGCTGGTCGGGGAGATCTACAGCGGGTACCTCGAGCCGGACACCCCTGCGGCCGCGTTCGTCGTCAGCGACGCATCGTCCTGGATCTACTCCGGCACCGGCCTGCAGAACGGCTCGACCGTCCCCGGGATCATCGAATCCGACATCGACCATGTGGGACCACCCGGGCTGACGCCGGCGAACGTGGAGGTCCTGGGACACTCCCCGGTGCCGCTGACGGATGCCTATACGAACCAGGGGAAGTGGGGCCCGTACACGTACTCGGATCTCACGTACTACACCGATCCCGTGAGCAAGGCGGGCGTGATCGACATCGGCAACAACAATTGGATCAACGCGCTGACTCCTTGCGGCGAGTCGTCGCCCACCTGTCCGGCCGACGTGCTCGCCAAGATCACCGGGAACATCCTGCACCTGTTCGGCCAGGGCCCAGCGGGTGCCATCGAGCCATCGACGGGGAACCTCCAGTCGGTCATGCCGCAAGGATCCTGACCGCCCCGAGCGCCCGACGAGGACCTCCCTGGACGGTTCCCGCCCCGATGGCCGAAGCATCACCCCCCGGTCGGGGGGTCGGACCGGTCGATCGATGCGGGCCGACGGTCGTCGCATCATCCGACCACGGACGGGCCCGATGTGTCTACGCGGACCCGAGCGCCTCGTCCAGCACGGCGCGGGTGTTGACGATGGTCTGCTCCCAGGTGAAACCTGTCGCCCGGGACCGGCCGGCGTCAGCCAGTCCGGCCCGCTCGGCGGGACGGGTCAGCAGGTCGTCCAGGGCCGCCGTCCACGCGGTCCTGTCGCCCGCGGGGACGAACCGGGCCGCGGCACCGGCGACCTCGCGTAGGGCCGGCAGGTCCGAACAGAGCACCGCGGTCCCCTGGATCATGGCTTCCAGCACGGGGAGGCCGAATCCCTCGTGGAGGCTCGGGAAGGCGAACAGGACCGCCGCGGCGTAGAGGGCGCGCAGTGCGTCCTCGTCCACCGTGCCGAGAATCCGTAGGCGGTCGCCCAACGCCTCGACGTCCGACTCCTCGATGGCACCACCGTGGAGCCAGCCGCCGGGGCCGACCAGGACCAGCGCGGGTGGTGGGCCGTCCCCCTCGTTCTGGAGCCTCGCGAAGGCGGCGATGAGCGTACCGACCCCCTTGCGCGGTTCGAGGCTCCCCACCCAGAGCACGTACGGCCGGCCCGTCAATGAATACCGGTCCAGTGTCCGCTCCATCTCGTCCGGGGTCGCCACGGTTCTGTCGACTCCGTGGGGCACGACGCGGATCTGTTCCTCGGAGATGGCGGTGAGCGCCACGATCTCGTCGGCGGAGGCTCGACTCGGGACGATCACGAAGTCGGCCCGGCGCGCGGCCGCGTCCACACCCAGCTCGTGGAACCGGCGCCCGCGGCGCGGATAGACGTCGGGGAACAGCTTGAACGCCGCATCGTGGACGGTGACGACCAACGGGCGACGGTCCTTCGGTGGGACCGCGGGGGACGGAGCATGGATGATCTCCGCGCTGGCCAACGCGGACGACCACCGGTCCAGCCGGGGCGCGGACAACCGGAGCCACGCGTCATAGAGCACGGGCCGTGGCAGGGGCAGGCGCACCGCATCCTCGAGTGCCTCGCGATCGAGTCCGAACCTGCGATAGGCGGCCTGGATGTGGGCCGGCGAGTGCCATGCGAAGAACGGAATGACGTCATCAGCAGGAGAAAGGCGGGAAAGCATTGCCGCTAGCGTGGCCGTGTACCGGCCTGTCCCACCTGGGGAACTGAACAGGAGCTGTTCCAAATTGACGGCAACGCGCACCAAACGAATCCTCTCACTTCACCCGGTGGCCGAACGGGGTGGTTCGGACTTCTGCCTGCTGCGCATGGTCAGATCGATGGCGGCTGCAGGCTGGGACTGCCACATTGTCATGCCCGGGGCCTCACCGCTGGCGACCGAGTTCGAAGCGGCCGGCGCGACGCTGCACACCGTGCCGATGCGCCGGATCACTCGGAGTGGCTCGGTCTGGTATTGGCTCGGCTACCTCCTGCTCTGGCCGATCGCGGAGATCCGTCTGACCCGGTTGGCACGACGGATCGACGCACAGGTCATCCACACCAACTCGATCCACTCGTGGTACGGCTGGGCCGTCGCCCGCTGGCTCCGACTGCCCCACGTGTGGCACGCCAGGGAGATCGTGGTCCAGTCCGGCGCGGCGCTGCGGCTCGAACGTCGGCTGGCCGGCCGCTTCGCATGGAGGGTGGTGGCCTGCTCGGGTGCCGTCGCCCGTCAGTTCGACGAAGCGAACGTCGTCGTGATCCATGACATCCCCGACGGGACCGAGTTCAGCCCGTCCCGTGCCGGGCGGTTCCGCCGGACCGTGGGGATCGGGGACGATGTGCGCCTGGTGGGTGCGGCAGGGCGATTCGATACGTGGAAGGGGTTCGACGTGGTACTTGCGGCGATTCCCGTGCTGCGGGAGGCCAGGCCGGATGTCGAGGTGGTGGTCGCGGGTGGCGCCGTCCCGGGCAAAGAGGACTACGCGCGGGATCTGGAGCTACGGGCCGAGCGCATCGACGGCGTCCATTGGCTCGGACTCCGTACGGACATGCCCGAGTTCCTGGCGGATCTCGACTGCTTCATGCTGGCGTCCACCGAGCCGGAGCCCTTCGCCAGCGTGCTGGCCGAGGCACTCGCCAGTGGCGTATCCGTGGTGGCCACCGATCACGGAGGATCGCCGGAGATGCTGGCGGACGTCCCCCGTGGGCGAGGCCTGCTCGTCCAGCCGAGGAGCGCGTCGGCACTGGCGGACGCCGTGGCGACGCTGGTGCCGATGGGACCATCGGGCGTGGAGGAGCGGCAGTCCCGTGGTCAGATGCTGATCAGCCAGCCTGTGACCTTCGACGAACTGTTCTGTGAGGCACTCGATGCGTGACGTCCGGTGAAAAGGATCCCCCCGGGGGGACCGGGCGCGGGGTGGTGGGTCGGTGCCCGGTGACGGGAGCTACGGACGGAGTGGGACGTCCCTTTCGCTCAGGGGGTGCGTACACCCAGTAGGGTGCCCGTCGTGCGCTCCCTGATCACCGGCGGCCGCGGCTTCGTGGGCACGTGGCTGGCCGACCATCTCCGTGACTCCGGCGACGACGTCGTCCAGATCGACCAGGAGGTCGAGATCACCGACCCCGATGCGCTCCTGGCGGCGGTGACCGACGCCGCCCCCGACGCCGTCTACCACCTTGCGGCGATGACCCATGTCGGGCAGTCCTGGGACGAGCCGCTCCGGGTCCTCGAGGTCAACGTCCTCGGGACCGCGGCACTGCTGGCCGCCGTCCGCGAATGCGGCAGCGACCCGCGGATCCTGGTCACCAGCTCGGCCGAGGTCTACGGGGCGGTCACCGACCCGTCGCAGCTGCCGCTGACCGAGTCGTCGCCGACCGCCCCGCTCACCCCGTACGCGGCCTCGAAGCTGGCGGCCGAGGCCCTGTGCACCCAGGCGTGGCTCGGACACGGCCAGCACGTCGTGACGGTGCGCCCGTTCAACCACATCGGCCCAGGTCAGTCGCCCAACTTCGCCGTGTCGGCACTCGCCAAGCGGATCGTCGATGCCGAACGGTCGGGGGCGACCGAGATCCCGGTGGGCAACCTGACCGCCAGGCGGGACTTCACCGACGTCCGGGACGTCGTCCGCTCCTACCGGTTGCTGATCGAGTCGGGGGACCCGGGCGCCGTCTACAACGTGTGCTCGGGGGTGGACACCTCCATCCAGGAGATCGCCGACCGGCTGCTCGCCGCCGCCGGGCCGTTCCGCCGCCGCCAGCTCCTGGCCGACGTCGGCGCCCTCGACGCCGCCCTCCGGGCCCGGGGCGGAGGGCTGCTGGTGCGACGCGGGCGGCCGGAGGAGGTGGTCCCGGCCGAGGCGACGCGGCTCCGTGCGGCCCGCGCCTACTGGAACGCCGACGTGACGCCCTACGCCGCCGCCCGGGACGCCGCCGTGGCCCGGGCGCTGTCGGTGGGGACGACCACCTTCTCGGGCCAACTGGTGCTGCCGCCGGGCTCGGTGCTGACCCGGGAGGGCCGGCTGGCCCGGGTCTTCACCGCCTTCCACCGCACATGGCAGGCCACCCCGTGGGACCCGTGGCCGGAGCCGGGCGACGCCGAGGTCGTCGGGTCCGGCGGTGACCCGCTCCCCCCGCCCGACGGCCAGCCGCCCTTCCCCCCCGGGGAGGCCGGGGCCCGGGAGCAGCTCCGGCGGTTCGCCGGCGGACCGGTGGACACCTACCGCGCCGACCGCGACGTCCTCGACGGCGCCGGCGGGTCGGCGCTGTCGGCGGCGCTCCGGTTCGGCACGTTGTCGCCGCGGGCCGTGGTGCGGGCGGTGGCGGGTGCCGGGGCCGACCGGGAGGCGTTCATACGCCAGCTGGCCTGGCGCGACTGGTTCGCCCACCTCCTGGCCGAGGAGCCCTCCCTCCCGACGCGGAGCCTGCGGCCCGAGTTCGAGGGGATCCGCTGGCACCACGACCCCGACGGCCTCGAGGCCTGGAAGTCGGGCCGGACCGGCTACCCGGTCGTGGATGCCGGGATGCGCCAGCTGGCCGCCACCGGGACGATGCACAACCGTGCCCGGATGATCACGGCGTCGTTCCTGGTGAAGGACCTCCTGGTGGACTGGCGGCTGGGGGAGCGGCACTTCCGGCACCTGCTGGTCGACGGGGACGTCCCCCAGAACGCCGGCAATTGGCAGTGGGTGGCCGGCACCGGCACCGACGCCGCCCCGTTCCACCGGGTGCTCAACCCCACGCTCCAACAGGAGCGCTTCGACCCCGACGGCACCTATGTCCGCCGCTACCTCGGGGGGCCGACGAGCGGGGTCGGGCCGGTGGTGGACCACGCCGCCGAGCGGCGCGAGGGCCTGGCCCGGGTGGACCTGGCCATCGGGCTCGACACCTTCCGGCCGGTGACGGCGGCCACGGCCGAGGAGCACGTGATCCACACCGAGCGCTACCGCGTGCCCGACGCCACGGTGGCCGCCTGCGCCGGTGCGACCCGGGTCGTGGCGGTGGGCACCACGGCCGTCCGGGCCCTCGAGAGCGCCGCGGCCACCGGGGCCCTGTCGGGACGCACCGACCTCTACATCCACGGCGGGTTCCCGTTCCGGGTGGTCGACGTCCTGGTGACCAACTTCCACCTGCCCCGCTCCAGCCTGCTGCTGCTCGTGGAGGCCTTCTGCGGGCCGGTGTGGCGCGAGTTGTACGCCACCGCCCTGGCCCACGGGTACCGGTTCCTCTCCTTCGGCGATGCCATGGTGGTCGGGCGCGCCG